>CALRNG020000287.1:0-5443 GCA_943369495.1 Rhizobium sp. Q54 | reverse complement strand
GGGACCACCATCATCGAGTCTGAGGTGATCTGCGAATTCCTGGATGAACGGTTTCCGGATAAGCCGATCCTGCCCGGCAGCGACCTGGAACGCGCCCGCGCCCGCATCATCAGCCGGGCCGCCGATCTTTATATTCTCCCCGCCCTTCTGGGCCTGCTGGGACAGATGAACCCTGCGACGCGGGACGCGCGCCTGGTGGGGGAGAAGCTGGCGGAACTGAAGCGGGGGCGCGATGGGCTGGAGACCTTCATCGACGGCCCCTGGTGCATGGGTGACCGCTTCACCCTTGCCGACTGCGCCATGGTCCCGGCCTGCTTCTTCCTGGAAAAGTTCCTGCCGGCCTTTGGCGGCATCGACATGTTCGCCGACCATCCGCGCATGGGCGCCGTCTGGCGCCATGCCCAGAATGACCCGATGGTCGCCAATCTGCTGAAGGAAATGAACGGCGCGCTGGATGATTTCATGCGTCGGCGGGCGGCCAATGGTTAAGGTCTGGTACTATCACTGACCTGTAAACCGGCTCCATCCGATTATTGACCCGTTCCCGGCCTTTGGCGCATGGTGCCGCCCTTGACCCGCGCGCGCCTGCGCCTGTGGGCACAGCATCCATGACATCAACGCGATCAAGCGGAACGAAGGACGGGAACGAACATGGTAAAGACGGTGAAGCTTGCGGTATCGACCGCTGCGACCATCGCCCTGCTGGTGGGTGCAGCCCACGCCGATGAAGGCATGTGGACCATCGACAATGTGCCGACGGCGGCCATCGCCAAGGCG
The DNA here is from genome assembly GCA_943369495.1 of Rhizobium sp. Q54. GTDB lineage: Bacteria > Pseudomonadota > Alphaproteobacteria > Azospirillales > Azospirillaceae > Niveispirillum. The sequence goes on along the minus strand of CALRNG020000287.1, from coordinate 4,666 downwards.
ACCGGCTTCACGCCGGACGCCAAATGGCTGAAGAAGGCGCAGCTGTCTTATGTCCGTCTGGCGGGCGGCTGCTCGGGCAGCTTCGTGTCGGGCGAAGGCATGGTGATGACCAACCATCACTGTGTGGCCGACTGCATCGCTGAACTGTCGTCCGCCGAAAAGGACTATCAGGCCGACGGTTTCCTGGCCAAGACCCGGCCGGAAGAGAAAAGCTGCGCCGGCATCGAGATCAACCAGCTGATCGAGATCACCGACATCACCGCCCAGGTCGAAGCCGCCACCGCCGGTAAGACCGGCCAGGACTTCGCCAATGCCCGCCGCACGGTTCTGTCCGATATCGAGAAGAACTGCGCTGGTGGCGACGCCAAGCTGCGCTGCGACGCCGTGACCCTGTATCAGGGTGGCCGCTATAACCTGTACAAGTACAAGCGTTATCAGGATGTGCGTCTGGCCTTCGCGCCGGAGGCCTCGGCTGCGTCCTTCGGCGGCGATCCCGACAATTTCAACTTCCCGCGCTACGCGCTCGACATGTCGCTGCTGCGCGTTTACGAGGATGGCAAGCCGATCAAGAGCCCGAACCATTTCAAATGGTCGACCGAGGGCACCAAGGAAGGCGATGCCAGCTTCGTCATCGGCAATCCCGGCTCCACCAGCCGCCTGCGCACCATCGCCGAACTGGAATTCGTGCGTGACAATGTCGCCCCCTCCTTCCTGTTCTGGGCACAGGAGCGTCGTGGCCGCCTGATCGAATTCGGGCGGGAGAATGCCGACCGCAACCGTGAGGCCTTTGACGATCTGAACAGCATCGAGAATTCCATCAAGGTCTGGAAGGGCCGCCAGATGGCCCTGGCCGACAAGGAATTCTTCGGCGGCAAGGTCAAGGCGGAGCAGGACCTGCGCGCCAAGATATCCTCCGATCCCAAGCTGGCCGCCCAGGTCGGCGACGCCTTTGAACAGATCGAGAAGGCGCAAGCTCGTTACGTTCAGCTCTATCAGCGCCTGATCCATCTGGAGCGGATGCGCGCCTTCGACAGCGTGCTGGCCTCCAATGCCCGCCTGCTGCTGCGCGCCGGGGATGAGCGTCTGCTGCCGTCCGGTCAGCGTCTGCGCGAATATGGCGACAGCCGTCTGCCCGCCCTGAAGCAGCGCCTGTCCAACCCGGCCCCGGTCCATGCCGATCTGGAAGTCGCCCTGCTGACCTTCTCGCTGACCAAGTTCCGCGAGCAGTTCGGCCCGGATGACGCCCTGGTCAAGGCCGTGCTGGGCAAGCAGTCGCCCGATCAGGTCGCAGCATCTGCCGTGAAGGCCAGCAAGCTGGGCGATCCGGCCGAACGTCTGCGCCTGTTCGAAGGCGGCAAGGCCGCCATCGATGCGTCCGACGACCCGATGATCAAGCTGATGAAGGTGGTGGACGCCGCTGCCCGCGCGGCCCGCAAGTCGGTGGAAGAGGAAGTGGACGCGGTGGTGGAGCAGGCCCAGGCACGCATCGCCAAGGCCCGCTTTGCGCTCTATGGCGACAGCGTCTATCCCGACGCCACCCTGTCGCTGCGCCTGTCCTACGGCAAGATGCAGGGCTGGACGGAGCTGGATGGCACCGAGGTCAAGCCCTACACCACCATCGGTGGCCTGTATGAGCGCGACACCGGCGCTTTCCCGTTCGACATGGCCAAGAGCTGGGACGACGCCAAGGGCAAGGTCAATATGGCCACGCCCTATAATGCCGTTTCCACCAACGACATTATCGGCGGTAACTCAGGCTCGGCCGCCATCAATGCCAAGGGCGAGGTGATCGGCCTGGTCTTCGACGGCAATATCCACAGCCTGTCCGGCGACTATGGCTATGAACCCAAGCGCAACCGCACCGTCATGGTCGATGTACGCGGCATGTCCGAGGCGCTGCGCAACGTCTATGGCGCGCAGCATATCGTGAAGGAACTGGGCCTGAAGTAAGGGCCACGGTTCCGTCTTAAGCGAAAGGCCGCCGGGGGTAACCCTGGCGGCCTTTCTGCTTTTCAGACCGCGCTGGCATCATCATGGCTTGCGCTTCTTCTGTTTATCCTTCTTCACCTCGTTCACCGCGACACCGACACCCGCACCAGCCAGACCGCCCAGGGCAGCGCTGCCGACGCTGCCTCCCAGCACGGCCCCCGTGCCGGCACCGATCAGAGCGCCGGTGGCGGCGCGTTCCTGCATGTTGCTGCCACACGCTGCCAGCGTGAAGGTCAGGGCAAGGGCGGCAATCCCGCCCTTGGCATAGGCGATCGACATGGTCTTCTCCATCTGAAGTGGCGGATACCAACTGAACGGCGGCGACCACCGGTTTGTTCCCACGCATCCACCCCATGCCACCGCGTCATGGCAAGCGCCGACGGGCCGAATATGCCAGATGAAGGTTCAAATTTTCCCAATTAAATCAATGCGTTTGCGGGTGCGGTATTATAATACCGTTTCACAGCCCCTTGCATCTATTGCATTTTTTGCTTGCGGTGAAGGGCGATTGGCCGTACATCACAATCCGCTTCGGTGCCAGCCCGGTGGTTGGCGCCTTCATCCGTATAAGCCCGAGTGCTCTGATGAAGACCTTTAACCTGAAGCCGTCCGAGATCGAGAAGAACTGGATTCTGATCGATGCGGAAGGCGTTGTCCTGGGTCGTCTCGCCAGCCAGATCGCCCTGATCCTGCGCGGCAAGACCAAGCCCACCTATACCCCGTTCCTGGATTGCGGTGACAATGTCATCGTCATCAATGCCGAGAAGGTCGCCCTGACCGGCAACAAGCGGAACGATGCCATGTTCTACTGGCACACTGGCTTCCCGGGCGGCATCAAGGGCCGTTCCGCTGGTCAGATCCTGGATGGCCGCTTCCCCGAGCGCGTTATCATCAAGGCCGTTGAACGCATGATCAAGCGCAGCCCGCTGGGCCGCCGTCAGATGGGCAACCTGCGCGTTTACGCCGGTGCCGAGCATCCGCATGCCGCGCAGTCGCCGGTGGTGCTGGACCTCGCCGCCAAGAACGCCAAGAACAAGCGGAGCGCCTGATAAATGGCCACGATCAACAGCCTCGCTGACCTGAAGGCCGGCGCTGCCGCCGCCTCCGTCGCCGCTGCCCCGGCCGGTCCGGTTGAGCCCAAGCTCGACGCTTTCGGTCGCGCCTATGCCACTGGCAAGCGCAAGAACGCCGTCGCCCGCGTGTGGGTGAAGCCCGGCACCGGCAAGATCACCGTGAACGGTCGTGAGCTGGCGGTTTATTTCGCCCGCCCCGTGCTGCGCATGATGATCAACCAGCCGTTCCAGGTCACCAGCCGTATCGAGCAGTTCGACATCGTCGCCACCGTTTCCGGTGGTGGTCTGTCGGGCCAGGCCGGTGCGCTGCGTCACGGCATCTCCAAGGCCCTGACCTACTTCGAGCCGGGCCTGCGTCCGCCGCTGAAGGCTGCTGGCCTGCTGACCCGCGACAGCCGCGTGGTCGAGCGTAAGAAGTACGGTAAGGCCAAGGCCCGCCGCAGCTTCCAGTTCTCCAAGCGCTAATCACGCTTGGGCCCCGGTTCGCCGGGCTCAGTACGGAGAAAGGGCGTTCCCCAGGTGGGAGCGCCCTTTTTCTTTATCGGCGTGACGCTGAAGTCGCCGCCGAAGCGGTTGTTCGGATCACCCCGAAATCGGTCTAGCTGGCAACCGACATTTGGTTCAGGGACAGGCAGTGATCCTCCGCCGCCTGCCACGCCGCTGGTGCCACCTGACAAAGCTGGTCGGCCAGACGAGCCGCGGTGACCTGATCGCCGGTGACTTGATCGCCATTGATCAGATTCATTTCCAATGCGGCAGCCAGATGCTGCACCTGACGCAGGCCCAGATTGCCGGCGAGCGAGATCATGGAATGCGCTTCCCGCCGCAGGTCGTCCCAGACGCCCTTGCCCGCAAGGTCGCCGATCCGTGCGGTGCGTTCGCGCCCGGTCGCCACAAACTTGGTGACCAGATCGGCCAGTTCCGGGCCATCGGTGAATGACAGCAACCCGTCCATGACACTTCTGTCGATGACGGGGTGGGACGACAAATCCATGATGTTCTCCGGGGGCGAGGGGGCCTCGACAGCATTGGCATTCTCCCGCATTCCGCACCAATGCGCGGCTGTGCGCAGCAGCGCCAAGGGCTCGTATGGTTTTGACACATAGTCATCCATCCCGGCCTCAAGGTAGCTTTCGCGCATGCCGACCATGGCATTGGCCGTCATGGCGATGATCGGTGTGCGCGACGTGTCCGTTTGACCTTCCTGCGTGCGGATCAGCCGCGTGGCCTCGATCCCGTCCATGCCGGGCATCTGGACGTCCATCAGGATCAGGTCGTAACGGACGGCCTCTGCCGCCGCGATGGCCTCCATCCCGTCATCCACGAGATCGACGCCATAGCCGTCGCGTTCAAGGATCAGGCGGGCAATGTTGCGGTTGACCGGGTTGTCATCGACAACCAGCACGCGCCGCCCCTTACCCCGGCCGGCATCCAACGCCTTGTCTGTGTCCGGCATCTCAACGGCCCGGGGGGCGAACAGGCGGCTCAAAGTGTCGCGCAGGTTCTGTGGCCGGACCGGTTTGGTAAGGACGGCATCGAAAATGTCCGCCGCTGGATCACCCGCCTCCAAACCGTCAGCGGATGACACCAGCACCAGCTTGATG
>CALRNG020000286.1:0-5487 GCA_943369495.1 Rhizobium sp. Q54 | reverse complement strand
CGGCCCTTTTTTATTGGGACTGCCGGCAAAGAAAAACGGCTGCCGGGTCGCACCGGCAGCCGTTGAGGGACAGAGCCTTCGCCCTATCGAAAAATCAGAACTGTTCGGCGTCCAGGTCCATCATCGACTTGGCGCCGGACATCAGGCTCTTGAAGCGGAAATCCACCTCCGGCAACATCTTTTCAACAAAGAACCGGGCCGTCTTGATCTTGGCGTCGTAGAAATCCTGCTTGCCGTCGGCACCCTCGGCCAGCTTCTCACGCGCCACCTTCACCATCTTCAGCCACATCCAGCCAACGCTGACCAGACCGAAGATGCGCAGATAGTCGGTGGAGGCGGCACCGGCCTCGTCCGGACGGGACATGCCCTTCTGTGCCACGATGGCGGTCGCCTGCTGCAACTTGCCGAACGCCTTGGCCAGCGGAATGACGAATTCCAGCAGGGCAGCGTCTTCCTGGCTCTGCTCCAGCTCGGCCTGCATCGGGTGGAAGAAGCGGCGCAGCAGCCGGCCCAGATTCTGCGGCATCTTACGACCGACCAAGTCCAAAGCCTGAACGCCGTTGGCCCCCTCATAGATCATGGCGATGCGGGCATCGCGCACGAACTGCTCCATGCCCCATTCACGGATATAGCCGTGACCGCCATACATCTGCTGGCTGTTGGTGGCGACCTCGTAGCCCATGTCGGTGAAGTAGGCCTTCACGACGGGGGTCAGCAGGGCCACGAAATCGTCGGCCTCCTGGCGGACGACCGGGTCCGGGTGCTTTTCCACCAGATCGATCATCATGCCGACCCAATAGCCCAGCGCACGGGCGCCTTCGATGAAGGCCTTGCCCTGCATCAGGTTCTTGCGCACGTCGGGATGCACGATGATGGGGTCGGCGGCCTTGTCCGGGGCCTTGGTGCCCGACAGGGCGCGGCCCTGGATACGGTCCTTGGCATAGACGACGGCGTTCTGATAGGCGACGGACGCCACGCCCAGACCCTGCATGCCCACGCCCAGACGCGCCGCATTCATCATGGTGAACATGGCGCGCATGCCCTTGTGCGGCTCACCCACCAGCCAGCCCTTGGCGTCATCGAAGTTCATGACGCAGGTGGCATTGGCCATGATGCCCATCTTGTGTTCGATGGACCCGCACATGACGCCGTTGCGCACACCCGGCTCGTTATTCTCGTTGGGCAGGAATTTCGGCACCAGGAACAGGCTCACGCCCTTGATGCCCGGCGGGCCGTCCGGCAGCTTGGCCAGAACCAGATGGATGATGTTGCTGGTCAGGTCATGTTCGCCGGCGGAGATGAAAATCTTGGTGCCGGTGATGCGATAGCTGCCATCATCGCTGGGCACGGCCTTGGTCTTCATCAAGCCCAGATCGGTGCCGCAATGCGGCTCCGTCAGGCACATGGTGCCGGACCATTCGGAAGAGACCATCTTGGGCAGGTACTGGGCCTTCAACTCGTCGCTGGCATGTGCCCGGATGGCGTTCATGGCGCCATGGGTCAGGCCCGGATACATGGCAAACGCCATGTTCGACGAGCACATCAGTTCTTCCAGCACGAAACCGATCGTGTGCGGCAGACCCTGCCCGCCATAATCGGGATCGAAGGCCATGCCCTGCCAGCCGCCTTCCCGGTACAGGTCATAGGCTTCCTTGAAGCCCTTGGGCGTGCGCACCACGCCGTTTTCGTAGTGGCAGCCTTCCTCGTGACCCGACCGGTTGATCGGCTGCAAAACGTTCTCGCAGAGCTTGGCAGCTTCTTCCAGGACGGACTGGATCAGGTCAGGGGTCGCATCCTCGAAGCCGGGAAGCTGGGTCAGCGACTGGGCATTGAGGACGTCATTCAGCACGAAGTTGATATCTTCGAGCGGGGCCTTGTACATGGGCATGGGAGGGTTCCTTCCTCTCATGGATGACCAGCGTCAAGCCCCCCGGCATCGGACCTCATTGTCCGAATTCAAGATAGCCGACACCGAATTCATCCGATTGCGTCAGGCATTTATCGATCCCTGACAATCGCTGTGAACTTACACTAACGTAAACGTAAGCAACATGCCTTTCTGCGAATGTCTCGGCCCGCGACCCATGCGCATGAATGATGCAATTGCCGTATGAACTGGATATCCTGCAGCTCAAGATAGTGCTCACAAAGGCTGGCCCCAGCCCGGCATTCAAGGATGCTCCGCCATGTCCGTCAGTTCAGTCTTTGCCGGAGACGACGCCGCACACGGCTATTTCCGCCCGGATGAACTGGCACAGGCCATCGCCTTTTACCGCGACCAGGGCTTTGTGGTTCTGCGGGGTGCGGTCCCCACCAACATCTGTGACGCGGCCCGCCAAGCCTTTGAACAGGAATTCAAGCACAGCCCTCGCAAATTCTACCGGCAGAGTTCGTCGGGCGCACTGGAACTGAACCGGTTCAGCGATCAGGGTTTTCTGATGAACCCGCTGATCAATTTCCAGGACCTGCGCCAGGCGGAATTTCCCACTTTCCGAGGCACCTGTCTGGATGTTGCCACCGCCACCATGCCGCACCGCTTCACCCGCGGCCTGTTCGGAGAACAGGGCAAGATCGTCCAGACCATGTATTTTGAGGGCAATCCAGCGACCTGGGCACACCAGGACAGCTACTACCTCGACAGCGAACAGATCGGTGCCATGACGGCCGCCTGGATTGCGCTGGAGGATATCGCGGAAGGGGCAGGCCGTTTCTTCGTCTGCCCCGGCAGTCACAAGCAGCCCCTGCGCAAACATGATGCCGATCAGGACATCGCCTATAACCACGACGCCTATAAAAAGAATGTGCGGGCCGCGATGGAGGCCAGGGGCCTGCAGGTCGTGGCCCCGGCCCTGGCCAAGGGTGACGTGCTGTTCTGGCACGCGCTGACCATTCATGGCAGTCAGGAGACGACGGACCCCACGCGGTCGCGCCATTCCATCACCATGCACCTGATCCCGCAGAGCCACCGGTTTCTGCAATTCCAGTCACGGATCAAACCGCTGAATCTGAAGCGCGTCAACGGGATCGATGTCCACCACCCCAAGGATCAGGAACTCATGTCCAAGCGCCTGATCGCCTGGATAGAGGGCACCTTCCCCACCGCCTTCTATGCCTTGAAGCGGCTGGCCATCCGGGTGCTGGTGAAGCGCGGCTGACAAGCAAAGTCACACAGAAAAAGGGGAGGCAAACGCCTCCCCTTTTCCCTTTCGACTGGACCTGTCCGTCAATTCCGCAGCGGCTTGCCGGTTTCCAGCATGTGTTCGATGCGGTTGATGGTGCCGTTGGTCTTGGTCAGGGCCAGGAACCCTTCCCGCTCCAAGGTCAGCAGGTCGTCTTCGGTCAACACCTGCGTGATGTCGGTGTTGCCACCCGACAGCACGAAGCCGATGGCCTTGGACACGACCACGTCATGCGGCGTGGCCTTGCCCTGCTGGGCGAAGCCGTCCACCGCCATGGAGAAGGCGGCGGCGGCCGTCGGGCCCGGCAGGCGGATTTCCGGTTCCTGCGGCGGGGTGTAGTTGGCCGCCATCTCCAGAGCCTTGGCCTTGGCATCGGCCAGCAGCCGGTCCTTGTTGAAGGTGATGCCGTCGGTCGGACGCAGGATCAGCATGTCGCGTGCCTCGAACGCCGATTTGGCGACCTTGGCGGTGCTGATGGCCTCGAACGCCTGGCTCAGGGCCGGCATGGGGCCGCCCGGACGACGCTTGTTGGCCAGATGGCGGATGACCATCTCCTTACAGCCGCCCCAACCCGGCAGCACACCAACGCCGACCTCCACCAGACCCGAATAGGTCTCGGCATGGGCCTGCACGGCGGAGCTGTGCAGCAGGATTTCGCAGCCTCCCCCCAGCGCCATGCCCGACGGGGCGGCGACAGTGGGGAACGGGGCGTATTTCAGGGCCTTGTAGGTGTTCTGACCCTCGGCAATCGTCGCCTCAATCTGCGGCCACAGGCCGATATTGATGGCGAACAGGGCCAGACCCAGATTGGCGCCGACAGAGAAATTCTGCGCCTCATTATGGATGACCAGGGCCTTGTAGGCACCGGACTTGCCATCGCCGATGATGCCCATGGCCTTGCGGACCATGCCCATGATGTCCTGATCCAGGGCATTCATCTTGGACGTGAATTCCAGGCACAGGACGCCGTCGCCAATATCCCACAGGCTGGCGGAGCCGTTCTTGGCGACCGGCTTCGACCCGCGCTTGATATCGGTCAGCAGCAGCACACCGTCCGGACGCTTCACCTCGGCATACGCGCCATCGGTGCCCAGGAACAGCAGCTTGGCGCCTTCCACCTTGTAGAAGGGACGGCCGGCGGCCACCTTCACCATGTGCGGAACGGCCTTGCCCTCGGCGGCCAGCTTTTCAGCGAACCAGCCGGTGCCCAACTGGTCGATCAGCTCAAACGGGCCGGACTTCCAGTTATAGCCCAGGCGCATCGCCTCATCGACCGCCGTGATCTGTTCGGCAATCTGCGGGACCAGATCGGCGGCGTAGCTCAGCGCCTGCGACAGTACGCGCCAGGCATAGGCACCACCGGCATCGCCGGTTTCCACCAGCGCCTTCAGACCCTTGGCCGAAGCCGAGGCCAGCGTGGCTTTCTCCGACGTGCGATAGACGCCGGTCTTCAGGTCGATGGCTTCCTTGACGCGGCGGCCATCGGCCAGCTTGGTCTGGCGGTAGAAGCCGCCCTTACCCTTACGGCCCGTGTAGCCGTCGGCGATCATCTTGTTGGCCAGCGCGTTGTCGCGATGGATACGGCGATAATCATCGTCCGCCGGCAGGGTGGACAGCAGCGACTTGGAAATCAACGGCATCAGGTCCAGACCGACCAGATCGATCAGGCCGAAGGTGCCGGTCTTGGGGATGCCCATGGGGCGGCCGGTGATGGCGTCCGCCTCTTCCACCGTCAGGCCGCCATCGATGGCCTCGTTCACGGCGACGGCCATGAAATAGGTGCCGATGCGGTTGGCGATGAATCCCGGCGTGTCCTTGCATTCCACCACGCCCTTGCCCAGGACGCGGTCACAGAAGGCGCTGACGGTGTCGAACGCATCCTGGCGGGTTTTCGGACCCTTCACCACTTCCAGCAGGCGCATATAGCGCGGCGGATTGAAGAAGTGGGTGATGCAGAAATCGGTCGCAAACCGCTCCGACTGACCTTCCAGCAGGATGTTCAGCGGGATGGTGGAGGTGTTGGACGAGACGATGGAGCCGTCCTTACGGACCGCTTCCAGCTTCTGATACAGGTCGTGCTTGACCTTGGGGTTCTCCAGCACTGCCTCGACGATCCAGTCGACATCGGCCAGCTTTTCCAGGTCATCCTCGATATTGCCGGGGGTGACGAGGGAGGCTGCCTTCTTGTGCATGAAGGGGGCCGGATCGGTCTTCAGCATCTTGTCGATGGCGGTCTTGGCAACGACCGAACGGTCACCGCCATTGTCCTTCACCGCCTGCGGGACGATGTCCAGCAGATAGACCGGGA
>CALRNG020000285.1:0-5492 GCA_943369495.1 Rhizobium sp. Q54 | reverse complement strand
TCCTATTCACGCCGCTCTCCTTCCTGTCGGGCCTGTTCGCCCCTGTCGAGTCGATGCCGGAAACCCTGGCCGTGATCGTGCGGCTGAACCCGATCTTCCACGCGATGGAGGGGTTCCGTCACGGTATCCTGGGCGGGGCCATGCCCTGGGGTTCGGCCCTGTTCCTGCTGGTTTCCATCACCCTGCTCTATGCGCTGGCCGCACGGCTTTATGCGGTGGGATGGCGGATGAAGAGTTAAGCGTTCGTAACAATGCGTTATCATCGGTTACCAAGGCCGGATATTTGTAAACCTCCTGCAAATGCGGCGGACAGGGGGGCCGGGCAGCCGCATTATCCAAGGTGAGATACGGGTAACCGATGAAGTACAGGAACCGACCCATGGATGGCGCCCTTTCCAGCAATCCCCCCAGCAGCCTTTCCGGCCGCCCGCGCCTGACCCCCGGTGTGCCCGCCGGTGGCATCGCCGCTGTCCTTGTGGCGCTGGGCGTTATGGGCTGGGGCCTGGCCGCCGGCGACATTGACGGCCCGCAGGAGCGCCATGGGTCGCATTTCGACATCCCCGAACCGCCAGAGCCGCCGGAGCCGCCCGAACCCCCTGAGCCGCCCGAGGCCCCGGATGTGCGGGTGAATGTCGACGTGAACCCGCAGATGGTGGAACGCGCCGTGCGCGAGGCCATGCGCGGCGTCGATGTCGATGCTGCCCGGATGCAGGGTTTGCGCGAGGCGCAGGCCGGTCTGGCCGACGCCCGGCGCGAAGGTCTGGCCCAGGCACAGCGTGAACTGGCTGCCGCGCGGGATGAATTGCAGCGTCAAGGGGCGGACGCCCCGGCCATTGCCGAGGGCGCGCTGCGCATCGCGGAATTGGGCGTGGCCGCCGCCGCCGGCGCCGCCAAGGGCGCGCAGGACCAGACCCAGGGCGGCGAAGGCAGCATCATGCAGTCCTTCGAGGCGCCCAAGGGCGTGCAACTGGTCAATATCGGCGGCGACATCACCATCGAGCGCTCAAGCCGCGCCGACAAGGTGCGGGTGGAGATCGACCGCGGCGCCAGCAGCATGGATCTGGACGTCAAGGATGGCGTGCTGACCGTCCGGGGCCGCAACGATCCCCATATCGGCCGCACCGACATGCGCCTGACCATCCCGTCCGATACCGATCTGACGGTGGCGGGCCTGGCCGGTAACCTGTCAATCGGCGGTCGGTCGGATGCCAAATTATCGGTGCAGCTGCTGCGCGGCGATGTCTCGGCGGAACGGGTGGGCGCGCTGTCGGTCGATATTCTGGAGTCGGGCTCCGTCTCCGTTGAACGTGTCGAGGGCCCGCTGAATTTCCGGGTGCAGGGGGCGGGCGAGCTGTCGGTGGAGCGGGTGCAAACCGCCAAGCTGGACGTGAACGGCCATGCCAATGTCTCGCTGGGCCGGGTGGAGAACGGGCTGGCCATCTCCATCGCCGGTCATTCGGAAATGGATATCGGTCGCGTCAACGGCCCTGTCCGCGTCGATTTCCCCGGCGCTGGTCGTGTCAGCATCGGTGAGGGCGAGGCGGAGCTGGAGGCCCGTGTCACGGGTGCGGGATCGCTGGACTTCAACGGGACGGCCATCAATCCAATGGTGATCGCGTCGGGGGCCGGCAATGTGCATATCGCCCGGCATGAGGGCAAGGCCAATGTCCGCAATACCGGTGTCGGCAACACCTATGTCGGTGACTGAGGCGCAGGGTGATAGCCCGCCGCCCGCCGCCCAAAGCACCCGCCGTGACGACGACCGCCCCGCAGGCGGGGGAACTGGACGGGCGTATCCGGCAGGGGGAGATCGAACGCCTGCGCCGTCAGGCCAGCGATAAGGGCTTCAAGGAACAGGTACAACGCGCCGCCAAAGCCAAGGGCGAAGACCCTTACCAGCTGCTGGCAGACGCCATCCGCAAGATGTTGCGGGGGGAGTAGGTCAGGTCGAGCCGCACGCGGGCCCTGACAGCATTGGATTGAAAGCCTTATACCAAGCCGCCTAAAGGTCAACCTTTAGGCGGCTTGGAGGCCGACGACTGTCGGCCCGCGCCACGTGGCGCGCAAGCCCGAGGGCGCGAATGCGCCCGCCCGGCGCCTGAGGGCCGCCTTGACACTGACCGATGGTCAGTGTCAAGGCGGATTGGTATTATCTGTCAGGGCGAGGCTTCTGCCTCGACCTGACCTACCCCCCTCACTTCATACCGCTGGCCGCATTCTCGATGGCCAGGATATGGTCCAGGCCCGGCAGGATTTCGGAGCGGATGAATTCCACCCGCTTGTTCGGTCCCGCCCCACCCTGCGGGAAGCGTGCCTTCCACAGCGCCATCTTCACCGCCAGACCGCACAGCACGCCGCCGATGGTGACATGGTGGCTTTCAATCTGGTGGCGGACCGAGCGGAAGCTGTCCGCGCTGATATCGTTCCAGAAATCCTTGGACCTTCGGTCGAACGCCTCGAACCGGCCCGTGATGGAGGTGGTGATGGAGGTCAGCTTGGACTGCACATCCGACAGCATCTTCACAATGTTGCGATCACGCGCGATCAATTCCGATGCCTTCGGTTCCATCGCCCATTTCAGGAATTTCTGCACCTCCGGCACGATGCCGTCCAGGCAGGAGCGGAAATAGGCCAGCGACAGGAAAACGTCGCCGTAATCCTCCAGGAAGTCGGGGATCTCGTTCAGCTTCACCTTCAGCTTTTCCGACAGCAGGCGCAGATTGGCCAGCGCCTCCTCCCGATCGGGATTGGCCAGCATGGCCAGGATGTCGGAGACGTCAGTGATCTGCCGCTCTTCGGTGCCATAGACCTGTTGCAGCAGGGGGCGCGTGAAATCCTTCATATAGCCGGTCAGTTCGGCGCGTTTGCTGTCCGACAGCTGCAACGCCTTGGCATCATTCACCGCGATGCCCACGCGGCGCAGCTCCTTGCGCAGCGTGTAGATGTCGAAACTGTTGATGCGGATCAGCTTGCTGATCTGCACCATATCGACGCGCAGGGTCTTGCTGTGGCTGGGGAACAGGCTGCCCAGATGGTCGGGGCTGATCTGGCCGCTGCCGGTGGACCGGTCCTGGAAGATTTCCACCACCGTTTCCAGGCGCGCATTCTTGATCAGCTTGGCGCGGCGCAGACCCGGCGTTTGCAAGGGCAGCATGGCCATCGGCAGGATATGCAGCGCATCGCGCGACGCATCATCAAACTGGATGACCTCTGCGTCCCCTTGATCGGGGGCATCGGTCTGGGCGGTATCGGCCATATCGGTTCCCGGGGCCTGGATGGCCGGCATCATGTTAGCGGCAACCTACCATGCATCAGCGTGTATGCAAGGCGTTCCCTTGTCGCGGACGCGGCATGGCACTTGGTGAAGACTAGGTGCGATGCTATTTAGCCGGGGTGCGACCGATGGAGCAAATGTCCATCGGGATATCCAGGACGAAACCGGGAGAAGCGGCGTGGGTGATTATTACCTGTGGATCAAGGCCCTGCATGTCATCAGCATCATCGCCTGGATGGCGGCCCTGCTGTATCTGCCGCGCCTGTTCGTCTATCACTGCGCCGCTGAACCCGGCTCGGTACAGTCGGAAACCTTCAAGGTGATGGAACGCCGCCTGCTGAAGGCCATCATGACCCCCGCCATGGGTGGGGCCTGGATTTTCGGTATTGCCATGATCGCGCTGAACCCCGAGATGATGAAGGGTCAGGGCTGGCTACATGCCAAGCTGGCGCTGGTGCTGCTGATGTCCGGGATGCATGGCGTGCTGGCCAAACATGTGCGCCTGTTCGCCAATGACGCCAACGTCAAGCCCGCGCGCTATTTCCGCATCCTGAACGAGGTGCCGACCGTCCTGATGATCGCCATCGTCATCCTGGTGATCGTGAAGCCGTTCTAGCAGTTCGTTGTCCTCAAGCGCCGGCGCTGCATCCGCAGCTTGGCTTTACGCCGCACGAGCGGCGCGGCGGCAGTCGCCGCCGGAACTGTTCAGCTCTAGCGCGACGCCACGATGGTGCGTTCCAGCATCTCGGCCTTGACGGTGCCGGTATCGGTGCGGGCCGTCTGATCCTCCCGGCCGGCATTGCCGGCGGCGACGCCCGCCATGACCAGCAGCAGGGCCGTGGTCAACACCAGACCCATGGCCGACAGTTTCTGCCGGTCAAGGCGGGAAAGGGTGCGGTCCAGGGTGCGATTGGTCATGGCGGTCATCCTTCCATCAGGAAATCGACAGACCGGTTCGGGGCAGGAAGCCGGCGCTGTCGACCCCCGCAGAACAACAGCCGCTCTGGGCAGGTTCGGGACCAGATTGGGGCCATTTGGCGGCAGGCTTGGCAAAAAAATCGGGCGGGCCGCTTGCACAGACCCACCCGTTCTTTGTTGGTAACGGCTTTACTAGCTTTTACCGTGCCAGCGCCGCGTCGATCATCGCCACCGTCTCCTTCACGCCATAGAGCGCGATGAAGCTGCCCATGCGCGGGCCGGTGGTCTGGCCCAGCAGCACCTCATACAGCGCCTGGAACCAGGTGCGCAGTTCGGTGAAGCCATGCTTCTTGCCGACCTCGAACACCTGATTCTGCAACTGATCGGCGGGCGTGTCGGTGGCGATTTCGGCCAGAACGGCGCGCAGCTCCGTGATCGCCGCCCGCTCCTGCTCGCTGGGCGTGCGGTACTGTTTCGTGGGCTTCACGAAATCCTGGTAATAGGTGACGGCGTAACCGACCAGCTTATCCAGGAAGGGTGCCGTCTCCGGGCTGGCGCCCGGCGCATAGCGGCGGATGAAGCCCCACATCACATCGGCGCTTTCGGCGTTCGCGGCACCGGCGAGGTTCAGCAGCAGGCCGAAGGTCAGACCCGCCGTCCCCTTCACCTCGTTCGGGACCACGCCATTATGGATGTGGTGGACAGGGTTCTCCAGCTTCTGGGCCGGTTCCAGCGCGTCGAACTTCTCCACAAAGGTCAGATATTCATCCACCGCCCGCGGGATAACGTCGAAATACAGCTTCTTGGCGGCACGCGGCTTGTTGAACATGTAGAGCGCCAGGCTCTCCGGCGGAGCATAGCGCAGCCATTCTTCCATCGTCAGGCCATTGCCCTTCGACTTGGAAATCTTCTGCCCCTTCTCGTCCAGGAACAGCTCATAGTTAAAGCCGTCCGGCGGGGTGCCGCCCAGGATCTTCACGATCTTGGCCGCAAGTTCGACAGACGGGATCAGGTCCTTGCCGGCCATTTCATAATCAACGCCCAGCGCCAGCCAGCGCATGGCCCAGTCGGGCTTCCATTGCAGCTTGACAGCGCCGCCGGTGACCGGCGTCTCGACCTTCTTCCCGTCCTCGTCCTCATAGACGATGGTGCCGGCATCGACATTGCGTTCCAGCAGCGGCACCTGCAGCACGCGGCCCGTGGACGGGCTGACGGGCAGGAACGGACTGTATGTCGCCTGACGTTCCGCGCCCAGCGTGGGCAGCATCACGGCCATCACCTCATCATAATGGCGTAAGAC
>CALRNG020000284.1:0-5503 GCA_943369495.1 Rhizobium sp. Q54 | reverse complement strand
TTTGCCCCCACGGGAGTATTGAGCCCATGTCCATCACCCCTGCCCTGTCCCCCGCCATGAGCGCCGGGGACCTGATTTTCCTGTCGGGCCAGCTGGCCTTTGGTGCTGATGGCACCATCGTGGCCCCCGATGATGTGGCCCGGCAGACCGAACAGGTCCTGGCCAACCTTGGCCGCGTGCTGGCCAGCCTTGGGCTGGACCTGTCGGATGTGGTGAAGACCACGATCTGGCTGACCGATACCGGCGATTTCCCGGCCTTCAACGCGGCCTATGCCGCCAGCTTCGGCACCCACCGCCCGGCCCGGTCCACCGTGCGGGCTGATCTGATGCTGCCCGGCGCCAGGGTGGAGATTGAGGCGGTTGCCAAGCGGCGGTAACATGAAAAACCCCGGACGGCTGGCCGTCCGGGGTCAGTTTTCACTGGACGGATTCAATCGACCGTCAGGTATCCAGGCCCAACGGATCGACCACGCGCGGCCAGAAATCCAGCGTGCGCGTGCGATAGGGGATGGTGGTGAATTCCGGGGCGATGGCGCCCGGTGTGGAGACATATTGGATCATCGAGGCCATATGCGCGAAGCCGGCATGGAAATGCTGGGTCGATTTCACCACGATCAGGTCCAGGCCCGACAGATCGATGCCCAGGCCCGTGAAGGCATCTGGCTGAAACACCTGGCTGCGCTGACTGGCCAGCACGATATGCAGGCCACCCGGCCCCTCCAGCCAGACCGACAGGCCCAGCGAGGTCGGCTCCTTGTCCAGGCCCGTCTGGGTATGTGCGTTCACAATGTTGCGCACTGTGACGGGCAGATCGACCGGATCGCCCGACGCCGGGCCGCATTTGCCACCCAGCCGCAGATCGAAATAGGAGCCGATACCGGCATTGACGCAGATATTGATGGCACCCAGGTCCCAGAAACAGCCGATGGCGGCATTGCCGATACCCCGGTCCAGCAGGCGGCGCAGGATGAAGGTACTGTCGCCCGCCGCCCCACCGCCGGGATTGTCGGCGACATCGGCCAGCACCGCCGGGCGGCCCGGCACCCTGGATGCTGCCAGAACCTTGTCCAGGGCAACGTCGATGCTGGTGATATTGGGGCGCAGCATTTCCCGTTGCCGATAAAGCCGCTCGCCAAAGGAGCGAGCCGTTGCGGCGGCCTTTGCCGCGTCGCCATCGGCCACGACCCACATGCGCGTCCCGGTCCAGGGCGTGTCGCCCCAGGGGAAACCATGGGCCAGCGATACGGACAGGATGCCGTCCCGCCCCTCCGCCGCCTTCATATCAGCGACGAAGCTTTTCATCGGCTCTACATTGGTGGGGTAGAGCGTGATCATGCGGCAGTCGAAATCCTGCATCACGGGGCGGATTTCGCGCCTTGCGGCCCTGAGGCAGAGGTCGAAAAGCTCATCGGCGCGGTCAACGCCGTCGGTATGGGGATATTCCTTCATGGCGATCAGGATATCGGCGCTGTCCAGCATCAAGGGCGACAGGTGGCAATGCGGGTCCAGTTCGGCCCCGATGACCACATCCGGCCCCACCTGTGCCCTGATCGCGGCCAGAAGGTCACCCTCGCAATCATCCTGGCCCACCGCCATCATGGCCCCGTGCAGCAGCAGCAGGACCATGTCGATGGGGCCGGCCTTGGCGATGCCGTCCAGCACCTCTGCCTTGAACCCTTCCCAGACGGGGGCCAGGGTGCGGCCCGCCGGCTGCGCATAGGCGCACAGGCCCTCCACCACGTCGATCCCTGCGGCTTCGGCCCTTCGGTGCCAGTGACGCAGGAAAGCCCCGCCCTCCGTATCCGGCCGGCGTGAGGCATCGCCATGGTAGATGCCATATTCCTGATAACTGCCCAGACCGGTCGGCATGGGCGCGAAGCTGTTGGTTTCGGTGACCATAACGGCCATGAACAGGCGCATGGATCAATCCCCTTTGCAACGGTCAGGCGACAGGTCGGCGATGGTGACGCCGGCATCGGCGATGTCGGGCGGCAGCACGCCATGATCCAGCAGGCTGGCCCCTACCCGCGCCAAGGCCGGCGCCATCTGGATACCGTAACCGCCCTGTGCCGCAAACCAGAAGAAGCCGGGGTGGCTGGCGGGCGATCCCACCACGGGGCTGCGGTCGGCCACGAAACTGCGCAGACCGGCCCAGCTGCGCGACACACGGCGCACCGGCAGATCCGCGGCATTCTGGACACGGTCGATGCAGACGGCGATGTCCCATTCATCAGCCTGGGCATCACAGGGCGTTGACGGGGTTTCATCAGCGGGAGAGGCCAGGATCATCCCGGCATCCGGCTTGAAATAGAAAGTACCGCCCGCATCGATAACAGCCGGCCAGCGGTGGATGTCAAAGCCGGGGGGTGGCTCCAGCATCATGGCTGTGCGCCGCAGCGGCATCAGGCCGATGGTGGGCACCCCGGCCATGCGCGCCACCTCATCCGCCCAGGCACCGGCGGCATTCACCAGCTTTTTCGCGCGCACCGGGCCGTCGGGAAAGGTCAGGGTCCAGGCGGCACCATCCCAGGATGCCGCCTGCAGCGGCGCATCACTGCACAATTCTACCCCGCCCGCCCTGGCCCGGCGCAGAAAGCCCTGATGGATGGCATGGACATCCATATCCATGGCATCGGGTTCCAGCAGCGCCTCGCGCAGGGGACCGGGCTGCAGGATGGGAACCATGTCCAGCGCCTCACGCGGGGTCAGCGGCAGGGCCCGGGTGCCGGTGCGCGCTGCGGATTCCCGCACTTCCCGCACGGCATTGCTATCCAGCTGGTCGCTGATATACAGCACCCCGCGCGGGGTCAGCAGCGGATGTTCGGCAAAGCCCGGCGGCGGGTCGTTGAAAAAGGCCCGGCTGGCCGCCGTCAGCACACTGACGGTGCTGTTTCCATAGAGGACGGAGTAGAGCGCCGCCGACCGGCCCGTGGTGTGGTACCCGGGGAAACTTTCCCGTTCAGCCAGCAGGATGCGCCGGCCCGGGACCGCATCCACCAGCATGGATGCCAGCGAGGCGCCGCCAATGCCGGCGCCAATGATCGCGATATCGAATTCCTGCATCTGGAACCTCCCTTGCCCGTCATGGTCGGCATTCTTGGCGGATATGTCAAATATTTTTCGTATAGTGAATATCAGCAAGGGGTCGCCGTTCCACCATGGGGCCCAAACCATGACGCAGTCCTACTTGGGCGAGGCTTCACATCAGGGAGACGCGTGCGTCCGCTTAGTAGCATCATAAAATTTTCGTATAGGAATAATCTTTGTTGACCACTGTGCGGAACCCTGTTTTAATTTTCCGGTAATCAATGAAACGTGCCTCCGCGACCGGCCGCCCCCCTGGGCAGGGCCGGAACCGGTTCGTGCGTCCCAACGCCAAGGGGCCGACCAACGGCCCCAGCCTCGGACAGGAAAGGCAATTTCCATGGTTTTCAGGTGTGAGACGTCGCGTCGACAGGCGCGGAAGGGATTTCTGGCCGGTATCGCCCTGGCAGCGCTTCCGCTGTTGCCGGCAGCGGGACAGGCGGCCAGCACGGAGCCGCTGCTGCTGGAAGAGATCATCGTGACGGCACAGAAACGCCTGGAAAATCTCCAGACCGTGCCGGCCTCCGTATCGGTGCTGAGCGGTGAGCGTATTGCCCGGTCAAGCCCGACCGGTGTGGCGGACTATGCCGCCTATATGCCGGGTCTGGCCATCAGCAGCGGCGGCACACCGGGACAGGTGTCGCTGGCCCTGCGCGGTGTCGCCCCGGTGGGGCCGGGCGCCACGGTTGGCACCTATATTGACGACACGCCGCTGGGTTCCAGCGCCAATTATGCCCGCGCCGCCATCTATGCGCTGGACCTGTTCCCCTATGACATCCGGCAGGTGGAGGTGCTGCGCGGGCCTCAGGGCACGCTCTATGGCGCCAGCACCATGGGGGGCCTGCTGAAATATGTGACCCGCAAGCCCGACTTGAACGATAGTGAGGTGCGGCTGGGCAGCGATATGTCGGGCACCAATGGTGCCGGCGGTGCCAACTGGGGTGTGCGCGGACAGGTGAACCTGCCGCTGATCCAGGATCGGCTGGCGGTTCAGGCCAGCCTCTATAAACAGAAGAACCAGGGTTACATTGGCAATTCGCGCAGCGGCGATGACGACATCAACGACAACACCCAGAAGGGTGCCCGCGTCGCCCTGCTGTGGCGTCCGGCGGAACCGGTGACGGTTCGCCTGCAGGCCCTGTTCCAGAAGGTCGACAGCCGCAACAATGCTGTTGTCGCCTATGACGCGGCAACCGATCGGCCCATCGCCGGCAAGCTGGATAGCCAATATTACATGGACCAGCCCTTTAGTAAGGACCTGGACCTCTACACCGCCACCATCGACTGGGACCTGGATTTCGCCAGCCTGACCTCCGCCTCCTCCTATTCCACGGCCAAGGTGGATACCGCACAGGATGCCAGTTCCATCTATGGCGTCGCCTTCCCGGCTTTGACGGGCGGTGCAGTTCCGGCGGGCCTGTCGCGGTTCGACCTGCTGCTGGATCATGAGAAATTCACACAGGAAGTGCGGCTGGCATCGCCGTCGGGTGGCGGTTTCGAATGGATGCTGGGCGGGTTCTATACCTGGGAGGACAGCACCAACCTCCAGGAGGCCAGTGCACAGGCCATGGATGGCAGTTCCATACCCGGCCTGGACCCGTTGGCCATCGCCAGCCTGCCCACGACCTATAAGGAAGTGGCGGTGTTCGGCAATGGCACCGTGTCCCTGACCGACCAGTTCGATATCACCGCCGGCCTGCGCTGGGCCCGCAACAACCAGGATTTCGCGCAGATTTCTGACGGTGCCTTGTTGGGCGGGGCGCAACGGGTGCCGGGTAAATCATCGGAAAATGTGCTGACCTTTATGGTCAGCCCGCGCCTGCGCGTTGATGAGGATGTGACGCTGTACGGCCGGGTGGCCAGTTCCTACCGCCCCGGCGGGCCCAATGTGGCCCTGCCCAATGTTCCGCCCAAAGTGGATGCCGATACATTGGTCAGCTATGAGGCGGGTGTGAAATCCACGCTGCTGGATGGGCGGCTGCAGGCCAATGCGTCCGTCTTCTATATCGACTGGAAGGATATTCAGATCGCCGGGTCCAATGGCGGTGTTTCATTCCTGCAAAATGGTGGCAAGGCGCAGAGCAAGGGTCTGGAGTTTGAAACCGTATTCGTGCCGGTCGAAGGCTGGCGTCTGGGCGCCAATGGTGCCTATACGGACGCCAGCTTCAAGGGCGCCATCCCGGAGGTCGGCGCGCAGGATGGTGACCGTCTGCCGCTGATCCCCAAATATTCCTTCGCCCTGACCGCCGATTATGAATGGAGCCTGTCCGGTGACTGGGCCGCCAATGTCGGTGGTGGTTATCGCTGGACCGGGGCCGTGCACAGCGATCCCGAAAGCTCGCCCGAATTCGTGCGGACCAAGGCCCATGGCGTGCTGGATATCAATGCCGGTGTGCAGAACGATGTGGTGGCCATCCGG
>CALRNG020000283.1:0-5525 GCA_943369495.1 Rhizobium sp. Q54 | reverse complement strand
TCCCCAACCCACCCCGCATCCCCCGCCGCCCTGGCCCGATCCATCGCCCCCAAGGCTCCGTCCGCCTGCTGGCCTGGCTGCTGCACAATAGCCGCCCCGACGCCGACGGCCCCGACGGCATCCCCGGCCTCACCGCCGCCCGCCTCATGGCCCATGCCCGCTGGCTCGCCATGAAAGGCAAGCACCGCGACGACTGAAACCCGCAGAAAACGACGTTCCACATGTTCCACAGGGTTAACAAAACGGAGGCCCCCCACGCGCCAGCATCCCATTAACCCCATCCCGCCATGCGCCCCGCGCATCTATCGCCCCCTCGCACAAAAGCGCGGTAAGCCCTAGGTTATGGCCCATGTTTACCGGAATCATCACCGATGTCGGCCGCGTCGTGGAGATCGAGCGCCGTGGCGACCTGAGACTGACCATCCAAACGCGGTTCGACCTGAACAGCGTTTCCATGGGCGCGTCCATTGCTTCCAACGGGGTCTGCCTGACCGTCGTGGAAAAACTGGCCGACGCCTATAAGGTGGATGTGTCCGCCGAAACCATCGCCAAGACCACGGTCGGCGACTGGGTGGTCGGCACCCCACTCAACCTGGAACGCTCCCTGAAACTGGGGGATGAGCTGGGCGGCCACCTGGTCTATGGCCATGTCGATGCCGTGGCCGAGGTTGTGTCGGTCACTCCGGAGGGCGACAGCCACCGCTGGCGCTTTCGCGTGCCGCAGGCCTTGAAGAATTTCATCGCCGCCAAGGGCTCCGTCGCGCTGAACGGCGTGTCGCTGACCGTGAATGAGGTCGATGACGATGTCTTCGGCGTCAACATCATCCCGCATACGGCGGAACAGACGACCTTCGGCCTGATCGGGGCGGGGGCACGCATCAACCTGGAAGTGGACATGCTGGCGCGTTATGTCGCGCGGCTGGTGGGGAAGGACGCTTAAACCATGTCGGCCATCGAAACCCGTCTGACCGAGGACGACCGTCCCGCGCTGTCCAGCACCGAGGAACTGATTGAGGAGGCCCGCCAGGGCCGCATGTTCATCCTGGTCGATGATGAGGACCGGGAGAATGAGGGCGATCTGGTGATCCCCGCTTCCGCCGCCACGCCGGAAGCCATCAATTTCATGGCGCGCTTTGGACGCGGCCTGATCTGTCTGGCCATTGATAGCCCCATGAATGAGCGTCTGCGCCTGCCCCTGATGGCGCAGCAGAATGGCACTCGTCACCAGACGGCCTTTACCGTGTCGATCGAGGCGCGGACAGGCGTCACCACGGGCATCAGCGCCGCCGACCGCGCCCGTACCATCCAGGTCGCCATCGACCCCAATGTCGACAGCCGCGATATCGTCACGCCGGGCCATGTCTTCCCGCTGCTGGCGCGCGATGGCGGCACCCTGGTTCGCGCTGGTCATACGGAGGCGTCGGTGGACCTGTCGCGTCTGGCCGGGCTGCCCGCCGCCGGCGTGATCTGCGAGATCATGAATGATGACGGCACCATGGCCCGCATGCCGGATCTGGTGAAGTTCGGGCAGCTGCATGGGCTGAAGATCGGCACCATCGCCGACCTGATCGCCTATCGCCGCCGCACGGAAACCATCGTCGAACGTTCCTACCGCACCGTTCTGGACAGCCATTTCGGCGGGCGGTTCGAGATGATCGTCTATCGCAACCGTATTTCGGGGGCGGAGCATGTGGCGCTGGTGAAGGGCGACATACATGATGATGTGCCGGTACCGGTGCGCATGCATGCGCTGAACATCGTCAAGGACCTGCTGGCCGACAGCCGCCATGGCCCCGTGGGCAGCCTGGAGGCCGCCATGCGGGCCATTGGGGAGGAGGGGCGCGGCGTTATCGTCCTGATGCGCGATGCCCAGCCCTTCTCGCTGGCCGACCGGCTGCGCGCCATTGATGATGGCAATGCCGACCTGAATGGTGAGCTGCGCGACTATGGCATCGGGGCCCAGATTCTGAACGATCTGGGCGTGAAGAAGATGGTCCTGCTGAGCAATACCAAAAAGACGGTGGTGGGCCTCGAAGGCTATGGGTTGACCATTGTCGGCCAAAGGGCCATACCCACCCCCTTCTGATCTTTCAACATGACGGACTGGATGGCCCCCATGGCTGACGCGCCCCATATCATGATCGTTGAGGCCCGTTTCTACGACGACCTCGCGGACGAACTGGTGAAGGGCGCCGTCGGCGCGTTGGATGCGGTTGGCGCCACCTATGAGATTTTCCAGGTGCCCGGCGCCCTGGAAATCCCCGCCGCCATTCAGTTCTCCGTCCGCTCCATGGATTTCTATTCCGGCCGCCGCCGTTTCGACGGCTATGTGGCTTTGGGTTGCGTGATCCGGGGGGAGACGACGCATTACGACTATGTCTGTCAGGAAAGCGCCCATGGCCTGGCCGAACTGGCCCTGCGTCACACGCTGGCCATCGGCAACGGCATTCTCACGACCGAGAATTACGAACAGGCCTGGGCGCGTGCTGCCGTCAATCAGAAGAACAAGGGCGGTTTCGCCGCCAATGCCTGCCTTCAGATGATCGAGCTGAAGAAGCAGTTCCGTCTCTATTCCCGCTGAGTTCCAAAGATATGCCCCCCCGCAAGAAGCCCGCCGCCCCGGTCGCAGCCACTGAACCGGCGCCCAAGATCAAGCCCACCGGGTCCGCCAAGGCCCGCCGTTCGGCTGCCCGTCTAGCCGCCGTCCAGGGCCTGTACCAGATTGATCTGGCGGGGGCGTCCAGCGATACGGTGATCCACGAATTCGCGCGTCACCGCATCGGCCAGGAACAGGATGGGGAGGAGTTTGTGACCGCCGACCCGACCCTGTTCGCCGATATTGTGCGCGGTGTGCAGGTCCGTCTGGCGGAGGTGGATCAGCATCTGGGCGGTCTCTTGGACCGGCAATGGTCGCTGGAGCGGATGGAACTTCTGCTGCGGGCCATTCTGCGGGCCGGCTCCTGGGAACTGCTGGCCAATACGGCTGTGGCCCCGCACATCATCATCAATGACTATATCGACGTGGCCCATGCCTTCTTCGCAGGCCGCGAACCGGGCATGGTCAATGGTGTTCTGGACAAGCTGGCCCGCACGCTCCGCGCCGCCGAAATGAGCGCCAAGCCTGCGGGCAAGGGCGACGCGTCGTGAGCGGGCAGGGCGGCGCCGTCAGCTTGGGCGAATTTGGCCGGATCGAACGTTTCTTCCGGCCCCTGGCCGTGGGCGTGCCCGGCGCCTTCGACCTGACCGACGATGCCGCCGTCCTGGACGTGCCGCATGATCAGCAGCTGGTGGTGACCACCGATGCCATGGTCAGCGGCGTGCATTTCCTGCCCAATGATAATCCCGGCGATCTGGCCTGGAAAATCCTGGCCGTCAATATGTCGGATCTGGCGGCCAAGGGCGCGGAGCCCCTGGCCTATTCCCTGGTCACCAGCCTGCCCAAAAACATTGGCGATGACTGGGTGGAAGCCTTCGCCAAGGGGCTGGGGGAGGCACAGCGCGCCTTCAAGGTCAATCTGCTGGGCGGTGATTCTGTTTCCACCTCCGGTCCCTTGTCCCTGACCATCACGGCCCTGGGTCTGGTGCCCCGCAATCGCATGATCCGGCGCAAAGGGGCGAAGGCCGGCGACGCCCTGTTCGTCACCGGCTCCATCGGCGATGCCGCCTTAGGCTTGAGAATGGCGCAGGGTGCCCTGACCCAGCCGGTGGCGGACGCCGACCGCGCCTATCTCCTGTCCCGCCTGCGCCGTCCCAGCCCGCGCCTGGACCTTGTCGCCTCCCTGCGGGTGTTCGGCACGGCGGCGCTCGACATTTCCGACGGGCTGGTCGCCGACCTGCGCCATCTGGCACTGACCAGCAAGGTGCGTCTGTCGCTGGATGTGCAGTCGGTGCCGCTGTCAGGCCCGGCCCTGCGTCTGCTGGTGGGTACGCCCGCCCTGCGCCGCGCCATCCTGACGGGCGGGGATGATTACGAGGTGGCCTTCACAGCCCCCGCCGACAAGGCCGAAGACATCGCCGCCGCCGGCCAGAATGCCGGCATCGCCGTCACCCGCATCGGCAAGGTGGTGGAGGGCGAGCCGGGCCTCGACATTCTGGGCCTGGACGGGGCCGAAACCGATCTCGGCCCCGGCGGCTGGCGTCATTTCTGAGGGCGCAGGCTTATCACCGCCCCGCCCGCGCCCGACAGTTGGACCGGTATCAAATCGCCGGTCGTCACCTTCCGGCTTTCGCGCGTGATCGCGGCAGGCCCGTCCCCATCGCGGATGATGTCAGCCTGATAGCTGCCCTTGCCCAGGAAGGTCAGCGGCAGATCCGCCGCTCGCCCCTCCTCATTATTGATGACGCCCAGGTACCAGACATCCCCCTTGCGCCGGGCCAGGGCGATATACTGCCCCACCTCACCGGCCACAAACCGGACCTCATCCCAGGTGGTGGGTACCGCCCGGATAAAGTCCAGCCCGTCTTGACCCTGATAGGCGTCAGGACTGTCAGACACGCAGGCAAACGGGCTGTCATAGACCACGAACAGCGCCAACCCATGCGCCCTTGTGGTCTGGACCATGGGCCCCTTGAATCGCGGTTCGAACGTCGCCGGGGTGGCATGGCGGAAGCCGCCGGGCGTGTAATCCATCGGACCCAGCAGCAGGCGGGTATAGGCCAGCATGACATTATGGCTGGGCGTGATCCGGCTGGACCACTTATTGTATTCCGCCCCCAGCACCCCTTCCTGGGTCAGGTAATGCGGGTAGGTGCGGATCAGGCCAGTCGGGTGATAGGCCCCGTGTAAATCCACCATCAGCTTGTGCCTGGCGGCCACGCTCAGCAGCCGGTGATAGAAATCCACCATCCATTGATCATCACGGTCCATGAAATCGACCTTGATGCCCTTGATGCCCATCTTGGCATAATGGGCCAGCACCGGCTCCATCCTGGGCTCCAGCATTTCCCAATGCATCCAGAGCCAAAGGCCCACACCCTTCTTGCGGCCATACTCGATCACGGCGGGCAGGTTCAGGCCTGGGGTCACTTTCATCAGGTCGGCGCCAGGCCGCACGGTACCCTCGCCACCGGAATTCAGGTACCAGCCATCATCGACCAGCATGTACTCCAGACCTTGGGCGGCAGCCTGATCGATGAAGGCCGTGACGGTAGCGTCATTGGCCTGGACCTCATTCTGGGCCCCCGGCGCCCGCCAGCCATTCCACCAGTCCCAGGATGCCTTGCCCGGCTTGATCCAGCTTGTATCCTTGAAGGCCGGGTCGGGGTTCAAGGTCGTCATCAGGTTCGATTCGTTCAGCGCGCCGGCGTGCCGCGCCAGCATGAGGATACGCCAGGGGCTGACGGCGCCCTCTGCCGGGATGGGCCGCCGGACGGCGATCTTCGGTTCGTCCGGGCGTGGTGACAGCACGCTTTCCACGCCCAGGCTGCCATCACCGGGCCGGGTCAGATACAGGCCGGCATAATCCTTCAGGTCCGCCTCCGCGATCGCAAAGGCGGGGCCATTGGCCGATGTCTGGCAGACCAGC
>CALRNG020000282.1:0-5526 GCA_943369495.1 Rhizobium sp. Q54 | reverse complement strand
AAGCGGTCGCGCGCTTCGGGCTGTGACCAGAGCACGACGCGGCGCCAGACCGAACAGTCCCGCCAGCAATGCGGCGAGGGGACCAGCACGCGCCGGTCCGCCACAACTGGTTCGCTGGCTGGGACATAGGGGCCGCTGCCCCGCTGCGGCTGCCCCCGGCTGGCTGTCACCTGTTTTGGATCGCAGCCGACCGGCCCATCGCCGGCATCGGGCGGGGCCGCCACGATGAACAGCAGCGACAAGGCGGCGGGCAGCAGGCGGTAGGGCGCATCCAGCACCACGCTGACCCGGCCCCCGGCCTCTGCCGTGGCGCGGGCGAAACCCGGCCCGGCCCGGCCCATGCCACGCATCAGCGCCTGATAGCGGCACAGGCTGTAGGTCACGTCGCGCGGGGTGACGGGCTTGCCATCGGCAAAGCGGGCGGCGGGATCGATCTGGAAGGTCCAGGTTCGGTTATCGCCGCTGGACCAGCTGCTGGCCAGGCGGGGTGCGACGTTGAACCCGTCGCGCGTCACCAGCGTGTCGAACAGATGCTCGTAATATTGGAAATCGGCGCCGGTGCGCGCCTGATGCGGGTCATCAGCGCTGACCAGACCGGAGGTGGCGACCACAAGGTCGGTCCCCGCCCGTACGGATGAGGATGCCGACGCCATCAGCAGCGTCAGCACACACAGCAGCAGCCGGGGCAGGCCAAGTCGAACCAATGTCGCATCCAGGTTCAGCGGGCATTGTTACATAACACAATGCCCGCCCCTGTGGGGGGCGGGCAAGATGTTTAGGGCCGCAGGTGCGTCATGGTTCAGTTGATGGTGGCCGCCGTGCCGCGCTTGGCCGGTCCCGGCAGTTCCACATTCACCTCCAGCATGGAACAGCCGCTTTCGCGTTCCAGCTTCACCGCCACCTTGTCATCATCGATGTTGACGTATTTCTTGATGACGGCCAGCAGTTCCTGCTGCAGGGCGGGCAGGAAATCGGGGCTGTCACGGCCCGAGCGTTCATGTGCCAGAACGATCTGCAGCCGTTCCTTGGCCTGGGCCGCCACGGTGGGCGGCTTCGACTTGCGGAAAAGGTCAAGCAGGCTCATGCGGTCCTCCGCAGCAGACGGTCCAGGAAGCCTTTCTTTTCGGGCTTGATGAAACGATGCTCGATGGTTTCGCCCAGGAAGCGGCCCACCGCGTCGGCATAGGCGAGACCGGCATTGGACTTGTCGTCCAGAACGACGGGCATGCCCACATTGGACGCCTTCAGCACGGCCGGGCTCTCCGGGACGATGCCCAGCAGCGGGATGGCCAGAATCTCCAGCACATCCTCGACCTTCAGCATCTCGCCCTTCTCCACCCGCTCCGGGTCGTAGCGGGTGACCAGCAGATGCTCCTTCACCGGCTCCAGACCCTGTTCGGCGCGGCGCGACTTGGCCTGGATGACGCCCAGGATACGGTCGCTGTCGCGGACCGACGACACTTCCGGGTTGGTCACGATGATGGCGTGATCGGCCCAGTAGAGGGCCATCAGAGCGCCCTTCTCAATGCCGGCCGGGCTGTCGCAGAGGATGTAGTCGAATTCCTTCTTCAACTCGTCCAGGATCTTGCCGACCCCTTCCGGGGTCAGCGCGTCCTTGTCACGCGTCTGGCTGGTGGGAAGGATGTACAGGTTCTCGACCCGCTTATCCTTGATCAGGGCCTGGCTCAGCCGTGCTTCGCCATTGATCACATTGATGAAATCGAACACCACGCGGCGTTCGCATCCCATGATCAGGTCAAGATTGCGCAGGCCCACATCGAAATCGATGATGCAGGTCTTGAACCCACGCAGGGCAAGGCCGGTGCCGAAGGCGGCGCTCGAAGTGGTCTTCCCCACGCCGCCCTTGCCGGAGGTCATCGTAATGATCTTGGCCAAGAGGCGTCTCCCAAGCTCAAAGGTTGATCAAACAGTCCGTCAGGCCACAGCAATGGCCAACGGGTCCCTCAGGTCACAGCAGTGGCCAGTGGGTCGATATGCAGATAGCCATTGTTCAGGTAAATTTGAACCTGACGACGGCGGATATCCTTGCCGATATCTTCCGACACGCGGTAGAGGCCGGCGATGGATACCAGTTCGGCATCCAGACTCTGGCAGAAAATCCGGGCATTCTGGTCACCGCTGACACCGGCCAGGGCCCGACCGCGCAGCGCACCATAGACATGGATGGAACCATCGGCCAGCAGTTCTGCACCAGGGCTGACCGAGCCGATTACCACTAGGTCGCCGCCGGGCGCATAGATCTGCCGGCCCGACCGCACATTTTCTGCGATCACCATCGTGTTGCGCTGCGGTGCCGGTTCGGGCATCGCGGCAGGGGCCGGCGGCGGGGCCGGGTTGGGGGCGGCCTGGGCGTGGGGCTGTCCTTGACCCTGCACATTGGCCAGACCCTGCGCCGGGCTGCGGCCCGTGCCGGCCAGCGGGTCGAACAGTTCCACCTTGCCGCGCGGTGCCGCGATCAGCGCCATGCCGCGCGTCAGGGCGGCATCCTGCTGCTGCTTGGTGCCCCCCAGAAGACCCACGGCCATCAAGCCCAGGTTCTTCAACAGCTTGCAGAACGCGTCCATGTCGAACGGCATGCCGGCGGGTAGATCGTCCAGGTCCAGAACGACGCCGGCATTGCGGAAGAAGTTCGGTGCCTGCGCGATCTTGCCCGACAGAACGGGGAAGAAATTCGGATTGTGGGGGTCGCTGACCTTCAGCACCATCATGGTGAAGGTGCTGCCGCGCAACTGGAATGGCGCGTCCCTGAAGGCGACCTGATTGCTCATATCCGTGTCAGACCCCACCTGTCCCCGCATACGGCACAAGGGAACGGCGCAGCCCCGCCGCCCCATCCCCGTCCGCATTCATATCATCCCGCCGTTCAACCGCGTTTCGCGTGCCGACGCAAGCTTTTCATGCAGCACATCTTGCGACACTGCGCCGATGTTCCACAATATCTATTCCGGATGGGCTTGCATGAATGGCAAAGACGGGTCATCGCAACCCTGATGCCCCGGTCCGATTTCCGCCAACATTCCTACTGCACCCGCGAAGCCCGACTCGGAGACCGCCTCCGAAAGGTGTATGCCGCCAGATATTGTGTGAATATTCCGTTTCATCCGCAATGGCTGGTGACGGCTCAAAATTTATGGGGTAACGTTCCTATTGTTGATCCTAAATGGGGGCGGATCGGATACATGTTGATGGCACATTGCCCAGCAGCATCATCCCGCAGCGCAGCGGCCATAGCAGGCCGTGCGGCACCGCGAAACGCGTCACCCGGCGCACCGCCCGCAGCAGCATCGACCGTCCGACGGCACGCACAGCAACCGCACCACTCGACCCGAGGGTGCGGTTTTTTGTTGCCCCGTCGCCGTCCTGTCGCGTTCCCGCTTCAACCGGACAATGTCCTTTTCCGTAAGTGAGGAGATGCCAGATGGCCAAGCGCCAGTCCAAGCCCGCGTCCAGCAGCAGCGATAACAAGGTTCAGCCGCTTTTTCCCCGGCAATCCCAAGGGTGGGACCCGCTTGGCAACGGAGCGGAGGAACGGCGCGACCAGTCCTATGTCCGCACTGTCAAACCGATGAGTGCGGGCCAGGCCCTGCTGATGCAGGCCATCAAGGACCATAACCTGACGCTGGCTCTGGGGCCGGCCGGTACCGGCAAGACCTATCTGGCCATTTCGTCCGCCGTCACCTCCCTGGAAAAGGGGGAAGTGGACCGCATCGTCCTGTCCCGCCCCGCCATCGAGGCGGGTGAGAGCATCGGGTTCCTGCCCGGTGACGTGAATGAGAAGATGGCGCCGTTCCTGCGTCCGCTCTACGACGCGCTGTCCGACCGGTTGGGGTCGAAGCGGCTGAAAGCCATGATGGCCGACGGCTCCATTGAGATCGCGCCCGTCGGCTATATGCGTGGCCGCACCTTGAACAACGCCTTCGTTGTGATCGACGAGGCGCAGAATTGCACCTATGCCCAGATCAAGATGCTGCTGACGCGCCTGGGCTGGCATTCCACCATGGTGCTGACGGGCGACCCGGACCAGTCCGACCTGCTGCCCGGCGTCTCTGGTCTGGCCGATATTGCCCGCCGGCTGGAAGTGGTGGAAGGCATCTCCATCGTCCGTCTGGCCGATGCCGACATCGTGCGCCACCCGCTGGTGGCCAGCATGCTGACGGTATTGTGATCTCCGGCTGAGGGGTGGTCTGCGGGTCGCCCCTCAGTTCGATGCCGCTATGTCCTGGCGCAGAGTTTCCAGATACTGGTCCGCCACCTTTTCCCGGTCGATCCGTTGCAATCCGCGCAGCAGATTGAGACGGGCGCGCTTTGCGCGATCGCTTTTGTTGAAACAGGCATGCAGTGTTTCAGGCGGTCCGATTGAAAGCCCGCTCAGCGACAGCGGAGCGAAGTCTTTGGCATTGCTGTCGCGCTCCAGTTCAGATTTCAGGAAGGTGAACTGCGACACTTCCACCACGGCCGCGTCAATGCGGCCTGCTTGCAGCTTTCGCAGGTTGGCAAGGTCCGACGCGGCGACGTCGACGCGCAAGGTACCTTTGCCACGCAGCCCATCGATAATGGGGCCGTTGTCATAGCCATCGACGATGCCGATCAGCAGGTTTTGCAGATCGGTGGCATTTTGCCACTTGATTGGGTTGGTCTGCCGTTGAGCCAGGGCGTAGCGGAAGGTGCCGACCGGCAATTCGGACAAGACGCCACCAGCCGCCGCGCATTCAGTGGGCGTGGCCGTGAAGAAGCCGACATGCTGACCGTCCATTTGCATTCCCGTGGACACAGCCCGCTTCCACGGCAGGATGGTGATATTCACCCTGTCGCCCTGCGTAGAGAAGGCGGCCCGCAGCACGGTGGTCATGGAGCCGCCCTGCGGCAGGCTGCCGGAGAAGGGCGGCCATTCCAGGGTCGTGAAAGACCATTCCTCCGCCCTCGCCACCGGCAGCGGTGCCAGAAGCAACCCGCAAAGGAATGCCAGTGATCTGAGCCGATGCATGATCCTCCCCATGTTTAAGGAACTGATCCCCGAAACTATGGATGATAATGCAGAGCCGCAACATCACCTTGTATGACCATAAGCATCATTTCCAGGTTTCTGTAACGTCAACAGATTGATGCAGTTCTGCTAGAAAATGATCAATGGCTGACAGAACGGCACCCCGGATGGGGTCTGCCTCGATCAGCAGCTCATGTTCGCCCACGGGGAAGGGGACCAGGGTGCAGTGGGGCAAGCGCTTTGCCGCCCGGTCATGGCTTTCCGGGCGCACGATCCGGTCGGCCCTGGCCGACAGGATAAGGGTGGGAACGCTGACATCCTCCAACCGGTCTTCCTCGAAATAATGCCGGATGGAGGAGAGTGCCGCAAAGAGCCAGCCCCAGCTGGCCCCACCCAAGGCCACCGTCGGGTCCCGCACCATCACGTCTTGCATCAGGGCGAAGCGGCGCGGATCGCTGGTCAGGCGGTTATTCTGGAAGGGCAGGGGGTTCGGGACCCAGCGCGGTCCCTGTAAAAGCGCA
>CALRNG020000281.1:0-5530 GCA_943369495.1 Rhizobium sp. Q54 | reverse complement strand
GTGCGGACAAACTCCACCTGCCGGCTTTCGGGCAGAAGCTCCTGTCCCGCCAGCCGCTGCATCATCTTCATCAGGCCTTCGGACGACCAGCCCAGCTTTTCCAGATATTGCATGGCCGCCTCATCCGCCGACCCTTCCTGCCCGCGCGTGAAGGCGAAGAAGGTGCGCATGGCCGCTTCCTGGCCGCCGCCCATCAGGCCGATGCCCACATCGGTGCGCCCGGCCCCGATGGCCGCCGCCATGCCCAGCAGCGTGAAGATGCTGGCGATGGTGGCGGCGTTCGACATGGCGTCGCCGGCGCGGGCC
This sequence comes from Rhizobium sp. Q54, assembly GCA_943369495.1. GTDB lineage: Bacteria > Pseudomonadota > Alphaproteobacteria > Azospirillales > Azospirillaceae > Niveispirillum. Next base: position 5,224 of record CALRNG020000281.1, on the reverse strand, counting down.
AGATGGCCGCCGGCAATGTGCCCCGTCTCATGCGCCGTCACGCCGACCAGTTCCTCCACCGTGGTGTCCAACAGGAAGCCGGTATGGAAGAACATGTTCTGCCCGCCCGCGACAAAGGCGTTCAGGCTGTCATCATTGACCATCGCGATGGTCACCGATTCCGGCACCAGCCCCGCCACCTGCAAGATGGGGGTGGAATAGGTGCGCAGGATATGTTCGATTTCGGTGTCGCGAATGAAACTGATCGACCGCTGGGCAATGGCGGGCTGCACGGCCAGCGTCGCCGACATCAACAACGCCACGGTCGCACTGGCAATCCGCTTTGGAACCGCAAACATGTCTTTATCCATCGGCAAGGCCCCTCGGCCCGACACTAGCCACGAAAAACATGGCGAGGGAAGGGCGAGTTTAAAGGCCCCCACCGGTGACGCGATCTGGGCCCCCTCCCAACGGGGGGCGGTTTCGCCCTCCATCGTGATGGAGGTGATGCGGGCGGCCAATGAACGCGCCGCCGCCGGGGGCGATGTCCTGCATCTGGAAATCGGGCAGCCGGGCACGCCGGCCCCGCGCGGCGTCATCGACGCAGCGCATGCGGCGCTCGACAATGACCGCATCGCCTATACCGACGCCTTCGGCATCCCGCAGCTACGCGAAGCCATCGCCCGCTGGTATCGCGACCATTACGGCGTGTCGGTGGGGCCCGAACGCATCGCCATCACCACCGGCTCGTCCGCCGGCTTCCTGCTGGGCTTTCTGGCCGCGTTTGAACCGGGTGACCGGGTGGCGCTGGCCGCCCCCGGCTATCCCGCCTACCGCAACATCCTGCGTGCGCTCGGCCTGGAACCGGTCGAAATCCCGACCGGCCCCGAAACGCGGTTCCAGCCGACCCCGGCCCTGCTGGCCGCCTTGGATAAGCCCGTGAAGGGCCTGATCGTGGCCAGCCCGTCGAACCCTGCCGGCACCATGCTGTCGCCCGAGGCGTTGCGCGAGTTGGCCTTGTGGTGCGAAGCCAACGGCGTCCGCCTGATCTCTGACGAGATCTATCACGGCATCGAATTCACGAGTGTGAAGGGCCAGACGGCCCTGGCCTTCAGCGACCGCGCCATCATCATCAACAGCTTTTCCAAATATTTCAGCATGACGGGCTGGCGTCTGGGCTGGATGGTGGTGCCGCCTGAACTGGTGCGCTCGGCCGAATGCCTAGCCCAGAATCTCTATATCTCGGCCCCCACCTTGTCACAGCGCGCCGCCATCGCCGCCTTCGACTGTACGGATGAGGCCGACAGCCACGTCGCCCGCTACCGAAGCAGCCGCGACCTGTTGCTGAACGAGTTGCCGCGCGCTGGCTTCGACAATCTGGCCCCCGCAGATGGGGCCTTCTATGTCTATGCCGATGTCAGCGGCCTGACCGATGATAGCCAGGCCTTCTGCAAACGCATCCTGGCCGAAACCGGCGTGGCCATCACGCCGGGCCTGGATTTCGACACCACACGCGGCCACCGCTACCTGCGGATCAGCTTCGCGGCGGCCGAGGCGGAAGTGGCCGAGGCCGCCCGCCGCCTTGTGGCGTGGCGCCGGTAATCATTCCGCCGCCACCGCCGCCAACCGCCCATTCACCAGATCGCTGTAATCACCGATCATGGCGCGGCACACGGCACCGGGGGTGAATGCCCAATCGCCGATGCGGCGCACGGGCGTCACTTCCGCCGCTGACCCGGTCAGGAACACTTCATCCGCGCCCTGGACCTCGTCCAGGGTGAAATGCCGTTCCAGAACCGCCAGGCCCCGGCGGCGCGCCAGATCGATGATGGTCTGGCGTGTAATCCCATTCAGGAAGCAATCGGGGATGGGCGTGTGCACCACCCCCTCCTTGACCATGAAGAAATTGGCCCCCGTCGCTTCCGCCACAAAGCCTCGGTAATCCAGCATCAGCGCATCCTGACGCCCGTTCTGCTCCGCCTCATGTTTGGAGATGGTGCAGATCATATAAAGCCCCGCCGCCTTGGATTCCGTCGGCGCGGTATCCGGCGCGGGCCGGCGCCAGCGGGCGATCTCCAGATCAATGCCCTGCATCCGCGCCTCCGGTGTGAAGTAACTGGGCCATTCCCAGCAGGCGACGGCCAGATGGATGCGGTTCTTCTGCGCCGCCACGCCCATCATCTCGCTGCCGCGCCAGGCGACGGGCCGCAGATAGCCGTTGGTCAGGCCCGCCGCACGACAGACCTCCACCTTTGCCGCCTCAATCTCCGCCACGCTGTACGGGATCTCAAAGCCCAGCAACTCTGCCGATCGGCGCAGGCGCACGGCATGTTCGTGTGACTTGAAGATCACGCCGTTGTAAATGCGCTCCCCCTCGAATACACAGCTGGCATAGTGCAGCCCATGCGTGAGCACATGGACCTGCGCATCCCGCCAGGGCACCATCGCCCCGTCGAACCAGATATGGCCATCACGGTCATGGAAGGGGATGACGGACATTTTGGGGCTTCCTTGTTGTTTTATGTCGTGTACAACAGCATCCACGATACGGAATTGCGGAAATAAGTCAACATGGCTGACATAAAATCGGGACCGAACCCGCTATTCCTGCGCGAGGAGGATCTTCGCCAGGGCATTGAGCTGCTGTTCTACGCCTATCGTGACTTCACGGCGGAACCCGACGCCATGCTGGCGAAAATCGGGCTGGGCCGCGCGCATCACCGCGTCGTCTATTTCGTGGGCCGTTATCCCGGCATCACAGTGACCGAATTGCTGGGCATTTTGCAGATCACGAAGCAGAGCCTCAGCCGCGTCCTGTCCGATCTGGTGGATCAGGAGTATATCGCCCAGCGTCCGGGCACCAAGGACCGGCGCCAGCGCCTGCTGACCCTGACCGACAAGGGTGTGGACCTGGAACGCAGCCTGTCCGACGCCCAACGCGCCCGCATCGCCAGCGCCTATAGGGCAGCGGGCGCTGCGGCGGTGGAGGGGTTCCGCACCGTCATGCTGGGCATCATCGACGCCGAAGACCGCGCCAAGTTCCCCCCACCCGGCAAGCGGTGACCACCGCCCCCTTCCATGCTATGTGAAGGGCCATGATGAGTGACGACACCGCCGAACAGCCCCACATCCTTGTCGTGGATGACGACACGCGCCTGCGTGAGGCGCTGCGCCGGTATCTGGGCCAGAACGGCTTTCTGGTCACCGGCGCTGCCGACGCGGCCGATGCACGGACCAAGCTGGCGGGATGGGCCTTTGATCTGGTGGTGCTGGACGTGATGATGCCCGGCGAAAACGGCCTGTCGCTGTGCCGCCATCTGTCGGCCAATGGCGGCCCGCCCGTCCTGCTGCTGACGGCGCGGGTGGAGGCGGGGGACCGCATCGACGGGCTGGAGGCCGGGGCCGATGATTATCTGTCCAAACCGTTTGAGCCACGCGAGCTGGTCCTGCGCCTCAACGCCATCCTGCGCCGGACCCTGCGCCCCCGCGGTCGTAGCGCCGCCGCTGCTGTGCCCATCCGCCTTGGCCGCTACCTTTTCGATGCGGATCGGGAGGAATTGCGGGCGGGGGACGAGATCATCCGCCTGACCGCCATGGAATCCGGCCTGCTACGCGTGCTGGCCGCTGAACCCGGCATGGTGTTCAGCCGCGAGGCGCTGGTGGAAAAGGCTGGCGTTGACGCCGCCAATGAACGCACCATCGACGTGCAGGTCACCCGCCTGCGCCGCAAATTGGAAGATGATCCGCGTGAACCGCGTTATCTTCAGACGGTACGTGGCGAAGGTTATGTGTTGAGGCCCGATTGACCGGCTGGTTGCAGTCCTTGTGGAAACGCCGTCCCCGGCCCCTGCGCGGGCTGAAACGGATGGTGCCGGCCACGCTGTTCGCGCGTTCCATGCTGATCATGATGACGCCGGTGGTGCTGGCCCAGGCCATTGCCACCTTCGTCTTCTATGACCGGCACTGGGACACGATGACCAGTCGGCTGGCCAATGCTGTGGCCGGCGAAATCGCTCTGGTGATTGAGCAGATGTCGCGCGACCCGGATGAACAGGCGCGCGATGAGACCCTGTCCATGGCCGCGCGCCATACCGACATCCTGTTCACCTGGACGGCAGGCGAGATGCTGGATGATCCGCCGGCCCGGCTTTACGGCGGGCTGGAGGAGACCTTGGGCCAGGCACTGGACAACCGTGTCCGCCGGCCCTGGCGCATCAATTCCAACGTGGCCCATAAATGGATCGAAATCCGGGTGCAGATGCCGGACGGGGTTCTATCGGTTCTATCGCCCGAACGGCGGCTGTACAGTTTCACCTCCTACCTGTTCATCACGTGGATGGTGGGATCGTCCCTGATCCTGCTATCCATCGCCACCTTGTTCATGCGCAATCAGATCCGGCCCATCCACCGTCTGGCGGTCGCCGCCGACGCCTTTGGCAAGGGCCGGGACATCAGTGATTTCCGGCCTGAAGGGGCGGCAGAGGTGCGTCAGGCGGCCCGTGCCTTCCTGCTGATGCGCGACCGCATCCGCCGGCAGATCGCTCAGCGCACGGAAATGCTGGCCGGCGTCAGCCACGATCTGCGCACGCCCCTGACCCGCATGAAGCTGCAACTGGCCATGATGCCGGACATGGCGGAGGTGGAGGAGGTCAAGGCCGACGTGGCCGAAATGCAGGTGATGATCGACGGCTACCTGTCCTTTGCGCGTGGTGACGGGGAGGAGGAGGAGCGGCAGGTCGATCTCTCCCTGCTGCTGGCCGAAATCGCCGGCAATGCCAGACGGGAAGGGGCCCGCCTGACGCTGGACCCGATGGTGACCCAGGGCGAGGCTGTGGTGCTGCCCCTCCGCCTCTTGTCGCTGCGCCGCTGCCTGACCAACCTGATCGGCAATGCCGCGCGCTATGGGCGGCATGTCTGGCTCAGCCTGGAACGGCGCGGCAGCTTCGTGGAAATCCTGATCGATGATGACGGACCCGGCATCCCGGAGGATCAGCGTGAAGCCGTCTTCCGCCCCTTCCACCGCCTGGAACCATCGCGCAATCAGAAAACCGGCGGTGTCGGCCTGGGCCTGACCATCGCCCGCGACATCGCCCGGCGCCACGGCGGCGACATCCTGCTGCGCGACAGCCCGCAAAAGGGCCTGCGCGCCGTGGTGCGGCTGCCGATATAGGGTTAAAACCCATCGACATCCTCGTCATCCCGGCCCCCTTCGTCATCCTGCTCCCCCTTTTCATCCCGCCCCCCC
>CALRNG020000280.1:0-5536 GCA_943369495.1 Rhizobium sp. Q54 | reverse complement strand
CGAACTGGCCCGCGCTTTGCTTCTTCCCCGCTGTCACCAACCGACGGGGACCATCATGGACGGCGGCACGCATCTTCACCTTATCCCTTCCCAGGACAGCCAGACGGAGGCCGACGGCAGTTTTGCCCAGCTGTACCGTCAGGCCCATGGCAAGGCCGGCCTGTCGCGGCTGGGCGTGGGGGCGATCCTGGACTGGCTGATGCGCCGGGGCGGGGATGCACAGGGTATCGATACGCTGCTCGACGATGGGCTACCCCTGACGTCCGACAATCGTGACCGGGTGAAGGGCAATCTTTTCCTCTCATACCTGTTCCATGATCTGCGCGACAAGCTGCGCACCCATATGGAGGCGGCGCGGGCCGCCGGCGACGGCCCCTTCGCACCGTTGCCCAATGGCCTGACGCAGCAGCAGAAACTGAACTGGCTGCGCGCCCAGGCCTGTATCAGCCTCAACCTGGTGCTGGATGAATGGGCCGCGACGCTGGTGGGCAAGCCGGCCCCGGCCTGTCCCTTCGCGCGCATGGCCCGCTTCGCGCAGGGTTTCTTCAAGGGCTCTGCCCTCTATGCCCGCGCCGACCATGACATGGTCTCCATCTCCAAGACCGGCAGCAACACCGCCCTGCATATGTGCTTCAGCCTGGTGGAGGCGTCGCTGCATCTGGGGCTGGATATGGCGGTGCCGGCCTGGCGCGATGCCATGTGGCGCAGCCGCAAGGAGTTGAAGACCCTGGCCGCCGGCAGCCTGGGCATGATCGTCACCTTCCTGCACACTTCCAAGCTGGAACCGGAGGGCGAAAGTGCCGTCAATCCGACGACGGGGGAGGCCTGCGCCTTCAAGGTCGAACATGCACCCGACGGCGTGCGCCTGCGCCTGGACGCCCGGTCCATCACGCCATTCAGCACGGGCAACGATCGTATTTACACCGGCTGCCCGGCCTTCCATGTCTCGGGTATGATCGAGATGTATCTGGACTGGGTGCTGGATCTTGCCATCCATCATGGCCTGCACCAGCCCGAACGCCCGGTCATCGACCGCCCCTGGCCGCAGCGTTGGCATCATGGGATGGCGGCGGAGTGAGGTTTGCAGCAAACAAAAAAGGGGGATGCGGTAAGGCATCCCCCTTTTTACGTCGTTCGGCGCTTAAGTTCTCATCAATGGATTGAGCCAGCGCAGGAAGCGGCCCGTCAGGCGCAGGGGCGCGTCGGTGAAGGCGATGCAGATGCAGTCGCCATCATCATCGGCGATAGGACGGTGATCGACGCTGGGGTCGGTCGCCGCGAAATCGCCGCGCAGATAATGACCGGTATCATCGGAAAAGCCGCCGGCCAGCACCAGGGTGAATTCATCACCGCTATGGGTGTGCTGCGGCATGCCCATGCCGGACCGGATGCGCATCATCCGCACCGCACCGCCGCTGCATTTCACGTCGGCCTCGTGCAGGCCGGGGATGGTGCGGCGCCAACGGATATGATCGACATCGCCGCCGATATAGGAGCGCAGCGGCTCCGGCAGCACAGGCATGGGCCCGACCGGGGCCAGACGGCGGCGTGGGGGCTGAACCGGCGGCGGCCTGTCCAGACGGGTCAGTACACTGGACAGCAAACCATCACTGACCGCCATGCCGGCATCGGCAGACAGCAGCGCGCCGCCAATGGCCTCCATCTCCGCCACCTCTGTCCGGCAATGCGGACACAGGGCCAGATGGGTGGCCACGACCAGGGATGGTGCCTGTGCCAGGGTGCCGGTGGCATAGGCCAGCAGCAGGTCGCTGTCAGGGTGGTGCTGCGGGGTGTGGATCATACCGTTTCCCCTTCCAGGCTGCCGGCCATCAGTTTGCGCAGGCGGGCTACTGCCAAGCGCAACCGTGACTTCACGGTGCCCAGGGGCAGCTGCCTTTCGGCGGCGATGGCGCTGTGCGCCTTGTCTTCGAAGTAAGCCATCCTCAACAAATCCGCCTGTTCGGGCGGCAATGACCGGATCGCCCGGTGCAGTTCCGCCGCCCTTTCTTCCACCAGCATCGTCTCCATCGACCCGTCCGCTTCGTCCGGCACCAGGGCCGGGTCGTTGGGATCAATGGCTGGCCGCGCATCCCGTCGCAGCCGGTCAATCCGCCGGTTGCGTGCGATGGCGAAAACCCAGGTGCTGGCCGCTGACTGGGCCGGGTCGAAACTTTCGGCCCGGTGCCAGACCGTGACCATCACGTCCTGGATCGTTTCTTCCGCCGCCCCTGCCTCCATCCCTGCCCGCAACAGGAAGGATTTCAGCCGGGGGGCGAAATGATGGAACAAAGCGACGAATGCCTGCCGGTCTCGCTGACGCGCGACGCGCGACATCAGATCGTTCAGCCGTTCAATCTCGGCCTGGTCGGTCCTTTGCGCGGTCATGTCCGGCTGCGGCATCCTACGGGCAACAAGAAGTGTGTTCGCGACGGCCAACCCATCACGCCTGACCCTTCCCCTGGTGCCCGGACTATAGAAGCCGCTGTGTCCCATGCCAATGTTTACGAAGGATGGGCCGGAACGGATCACCGGCAAGTCCGGAAAATGCTAAATTTTATGCGTCTGACGCCGTACAGGGATGAAAACCTGTCAATGGTTCGTGACAGTGCTGGTGGAGCAAACGTGTAAACTCAAAAACCGGCGGCGGACGCAGGCGTAAAATCCTGGATGGCGTCGGGACGGGACAGAGTGACCCGCACCCCGTCTTTCCACAGGGCCAGATGCCGGGAGGCATCCGCCGCCGCTGCAATATCCGCGACCACATTGCCCGGCACCAGCAGCAGGTCCGCCGCCGCGCCCCTGGTGATGCGGCCCCGGTCGGGGAAATCCAGAAGGTTGGCAGCGACTGAGGTCCCGGCCTTCAGTGCTGCCAGCGGGTCCATGCCCAGCGCCACCATGTGCCGCAGTTCCTGCGCATTCTCCCCATGGCGGTTGCCGGGCGTGCCGGCATCGGTGCCCATCGCCGCCACCCCACCGGCGGCCACGAAGCGGCGGAAACTGTCGAAATGCATGGTCCCGAACCGTTCCGCCTTGGCCCGAACAAAGCCGGGCAGCCGGTCCTTCATCGCCAGCAGGGCCATCATGGCGGACAAGGTGGGGACCAGCCGCACGCCCTTGTCGATCATGATGGCGATCTGCGCATCGGTCAGCTCGAACCCATGTTCGATACTGTCCACCCCCGCCGACACGGCCCGCGCAATGCCACGGGCACCCTGGGCATGGGCGGTGATCTTCAGGCCGAAATCATGGGCCATGGTAGCGGCGGCGGCCATTTCCGCCTCGGCCGGGTGGGGGGCCAGCGGGTCCACCCCGCCGGTCAGCACGCCGCCGGTGGCGATCAGCTTGATACAATCGGCCCCGTGTTTGACATTGGTGCGAACGCCGCGCAGCCAGTCATTGGGACCGTCGCATTCAATGCCGATCCAGGCCCCATGCCCGCCCGTGATGGTCAGCGCCTTGCCGGCACAGCGCATGGACGGGCCGATATGCCGACCCGCCCGGATGGCGTCACGGATGGACATTTCCAGCCATTCCACCCCCCCCAGATCGCGCATCGCGGTGATGCCGCCGGCCAGCGTGGCCTGGGCATTCTCCAGCAGTCGCAGGGTCAGATCGCCCATGGGCCGCTGGCGCAGGGTGGTGACGACATCGCCCGTCGCCTCCAACGCCAGATGCACATGCGCATCGACCAGACCGGGCATCAAGGTGGCCCCGGCTGTATCATGCCGCGCGCCAGCATAGCCTGCGAATTCTCCCACCGGGGCCACGGACGCAATACGCCCGTCACTGACCAGCACGCCCAGGCCCGGCTGCGGGGCTGACAGCCCGTCAAACACCAGACCACCGGACAGGAGCAATTGCTGCGACATGAGGCCAACCTTCACCAATATTGGGAACCGGCGGCCAGCATAGCGCGGGAGGGGGCCGAAATCACGTAGGGCTACCATCCCCCAGCCGCGCATCCAGGCTGTACCGCCCGGCCCCATGCGCCAGCAGCAGCAGGCCGATGGCCACCAGACAGGCGCTGGGGAACATGGCGCGGACGCCCTGATGCTGATCAACCATCACAATGGCCACGATGAAATTGATCAGGCACAGGATGCCGGTCCAGCGCACCCCCAGCCCCAGAATGAAGGACAGACCGCACAGCAACTGTGCCCAGACCGACAGGCGGGCCATGAGGTCCGGAAGGGGAAAGCCAAACTGCGTCAGGAAGCGCACGAATTCATCCATCCGCTCGGCTGACAGGATATTGTCGGCCACCCCCCAGACCAGGAAGGACCCGACCAGCAGCCGCAGCAGCAGCAGCGCCGTATCCTCACCCACGCGCACCGGCGGCCGCACCAGCAGCCGTATAACCCGCTCATCCATGAACCCAGCCCCGTCCAGCGGCGGGCGCGATCCACCCGCCTTGTTGTTTGCCGGAAAACCTATCGGGACGAGAGATCGGGCGTCAATGCGGGCGGGGAGCCAGTTCAGGCCGGATCAATGGGTCCGGCGTGGGGCCTCAACCCCTGGTCAGCATCACCGGCGTGGCATAGGCACCAATGGGCAGGACGGAAGACGCGCTGTCGCCTAACCGCTGGATCACGGCGGACAGGCGCGGGTCGTCCAGGGGGACGAAGCCTTCCACCTCCACCAGATGCACCGCACCGCCGCCACCGGGCAGATGGTGGGTACGCAGTTGCAAGGTGGCGAAGCCGGCCGCTTCCAGCACATCCTTCAGCCGGCCCCGGCTGACATCCTGTGTCACCTCCACCGCCAGCAGGGCGCGGTCGTCGCCGGTCGCTTCCATCGGTACGGCGGCCAGGACCAGGGCGTCGCCGCCCTCGCGGCCCACGCTCTGCCCCTCCACCCGCAGGAAGGGCAGGCGGGCAATGATGCGCGGGGTCTTGGGGTCGGGGGACAGGATGTAGCGCCACCAGGGGTCGTTATCATCCTCTTCCGGCCAGGGCACGACGGCCAGGGTGGCGGTCCCGTCCGACACGGCGCGTAAGGCGGCCATCGGGGTGTTGACGGCGAAGGTAGGCGTGGTGGAGCCGAAATGGTCGCGGGCATTATCCCAGAGCGGGCTTTGTGCCTCACTGGCGCAGACGACGGCGACGGCCAGCGGCCCCTGGATGCGGGTCAAGGCGGAGATCATTTCCCGCCACATGCGAACAACGGCATCCACGGGGAAGGCACCGCTGTGCCGGCTGACCAGCGTGCGCACGATCTCCGCCTCGCGCCCGGGGCGGATATGGGGGCGGCCAGGCGCTTTCACCTTGGCCACCTCCTCAACCACCTGCGCGCGGCGCATGAGCAGCGTATGGATCTCCGCATCGATCATATCGATCTGGCGGCGCAAGTCGTCCAAGGTGGGTTTGGTGGGCATGGAGGGCCGGGCATGGGTCCTTCGGGGGGCGGATAGTATTAGGCGGGATGCCTGCCCGAAATCAAAGAAAACATTGACACCCGCCGGCCCCCTTCATAGCTGTTGTCACCCAGCCCGGCACGGCCCAACAGGGCCGGCCTACCGGGTCGCATGACCGGACGG
>CALRNG020000279.1:0-5548 GCA_943369495.1 Rhizobium sp. Q54 | reverse complement strand
GGTGCTGCGCGCACAGGTGCAGAATGTGAAGAATATCGGCCAGGGCCGCCGCCCCATCGGCGCCAGCACCATCACCCAGCAGGTGACGCGCATCTTCCTGCTGTCGAACGAGGTCTCCTACGTCCGCAAGATCAAGGAAGCCATCCTGGCCGGCCGCATCGAAGAGGCGATGGGCAAGGACAAGATCATTGAGATCTATATGAACGAGATTTTTCTGGGCAACCGCGCCTATGGCGTGGGTGCGGCGGCCCTGAATTATTTTAACAAGTCGCTGGATGAGCTGACCATCGCCGAGGCCGCGTTCCTGGCCAGCCTGCCCAAGGCGCCGGACCGGTACTATCGCGAGCGTCACCGCGACGCCGCCATCGCGCGCCGCAACTATGTCATCGGGCGCATGGAAGAAGACGGCTATATCAGCCGGGAAGAGGCCGAGTCCGCCCGGGTGGAGCCGCTGAACTTCGCCGACCGGTCCAATGACAGCAATGTGCGCGCCGAGTATTTCGTGGAGGAAGTGCGGCGGGAGCTGGCCAAGCTTTATGGTGAGCAGACGCTCTATGCTGGCGGCCTGTCAGTGCGCACCACACTGGACCCCGATATCCAGGCCGCCGCCTCGACCGCGCTGCGCCATGGTCTGCTGGCCTATGATCGCCGTGACGGCTGGCGCGGGCCCATCACCCGCTTCGACAGCCTGGAGGGCTGGCAGGAGCAGTTGGAGGATGTGCGTACCCCGCCGGGCGGGGAGGAATGGGACCTGGCCGTTGTCCTGTCGGTGGGTGCTGAGGCCGTGGAGGTCGGTCTGGCCGACGGTTCGAAGGGCCAGATTGCGCTGTCGGAACTGAAATGGGCGCGCAAGGTCAAGGACGGCAAATATGTCGGCCCGACCATCCAGAAGGCGTCCGATGCTCTGTCGCCGGGCGACGTGGTGCTGGTGGAACCGCTGGACGAGAAGGCCCGCACCCTGGGCCTGCGCCAGATCCCGGAGGTGCAGGGCGCCCTGGTCGCCATGGACCCGCATACGGGCCGCGTGCTGGCGATGTCCGGCGGGTTCAGCGCCCGGATCAGCGTGTTCAACCGCGCCACCCAGGCCCTGCGCCAACCCGGTTCCGCCTTCAAGCCCTTCGTTTATCTGGCGGCCCTGGACCAGGGCTTCACGCCCAGCACCCTGGTGCTGGATGCGCCCTTTGCGCTGGATCAGGGGGCAGGGCTGGGCAAGTGGAAGCCGTCGAACTACTCCGAAAAATATTACGGCCCGACCCCGCTGCGCGTGGGCATTGAGAAGTCGCGCAACGTCATGACGGTGCGGCTGGCCCAATATATCGGCATGGAGCCGATTGTGGATATGGCGCGCCGGTTCGGCATCAAGGATGATCTGCAGCCGACCCTGTCCATGGCACTGGGGGCGGGGGAGACGACGGTCCTGCGCCTGACGGCGGCCTATTCCATGTTGGTCAATGGCGGGCGCAGGATTGAACCCAGCTTCATCGACCGGGTGCAGGACAAGGCCGGCAAAACTGTCTATCGCCATGACATGCGCGATTGTGCCGGCTGTCAGACCAGCTTGCCTGCCGCCGTCGATCTGCCCGCCGGGACAGTACCAGTCCAGCCGGCGGCTCCGGTCGCCAACCCCGTTGCCGCGGACCCCGCGACCCTGCCTCTGATCCCCGATCTGCGCGAGCAGATTGCCGATCCGCGCACCGTCTATCAGGTCGTTTCCATGCTGGAAGGTGTGGTTCAGCGCGGCACCGGCGTGCGGCTGTGGGAGATTGGCAAGCCGCTGGCCGGCAAGACGGGCACCACCAATGATGCCATGGATGCCTGGTTCGTCGGCTTCTCCCCCGATCTGGCGGTGGGCATCTTCGTCGGCTATGACCAGCCGCGTCCCATGGGTGACAATGAGAGCGGAACGACCATCGCCGTGCCGATCGCCAAGGATTTCATGTCCGCCGCCTTGAAGGAGGCGCCGGCCACACCGTTTCGCGTGCCACCGGGCCTGCAACTGGTCCGCATCAATCCCGAAAACGGGCAGCCGGCATCGCCGGGACAGCGCAACGCCATCTGGGAAGGTTTCATTCCGGGAACTGAGCCCAAGGGCCAGCAGGGGGTGCTGGATGGTGGCGACGCCGGCGCCGGCTTTGTCCAGGGACAGCCGGGACAGCCGCCGGGCACCGCGCCCACGCCGCAGCCGACGGTCGGCACCGGTACGGGCGGGGTCTATTGAACGGTCTCAAACCGAATCCTGTCTCGGGTTTCAACTTGAGTGCTGTCCGTCGGTGTCAAGAGATGGTGAGGGCGATCTCTTGGCATCAATAAATTCTTAACCTTGTTCAACTTCGTTTGCCCGTTTGACAACTGCCTATCCCTTTGTATAGTGCCGCCCCTTTTGCCCGCGCTGTTGCCGATGCCCGCCGATCCGTCCACACCGCTGTCCTTCAACCGTCTGCATCTGGTCCGCACTGCGGGTGGCGCGGAGGCCTTGCGCCGTGGGTTGGCGTCGTTGTCGGATGCGGATGTCCAGCATCTGGCCCGGTCCCTGGAATTCCAGGGCGTGCTGGAGGGGGAGGTGCCCGACCTGCTGTCAGCCTTGCGCCCCCGCCTGCGGCATGTGCGGCCCGAGCGGGTCGGGTCGGTGGAACGCATGTGCTGGCGCCCCCTGGAACGGTTCCTGACCGACCAGACGGAGGTGGTGCCGGGGGCACCCTGGATCGTGCCGCGCCGCATGCTGCGTCCCCTGTGGGAACTGGTGGAGGCGGCCAACGCCGATCTGGTGGATCAGTTGCGCCGACGCCACCTCACTGCCTGTTTCGACGGGGACCAGATGGCGCTGGATCAGGTGGCGCATCAGGTGGTGGATCTGGCCGCCTTCATCCTGAACAACGCCATGAATATTCCGGCCCGCCTCAAACTGTCGGCGGCGGAAACGGCGGTGGTCCGCTTCATCGCACGCGTGCTGAAATGGCACCGGCTGGTCATGCCCAATGTCCGCTATTTTCAGCAGTCGCAGGTGCGCCAAAGCAATCAGGTGCAGGCGCTGCGGCTCTACACGAACTGGTACAGCGTGTTCGAACTGCTGGATACGCAGTTCGACCTGTATGTCCTCTTCCTGTTCGAAATGATGCCCAACCCGGTGGACGTCATTGACGCTTTCCCGTTCTATTTCGATACAATGACGGAACCGTCGGGGCTGGCGGTGCAATGGCTTCACCACCGTCTGGACAATCTTGCCGCCGATGCCGCCACGCTGCTGGGCCGGCCCCCGCGCACGCAGCCGACAGAGGTGCTGTTGAACCTTGCCGACCGTATCTTTGCCTTGAACCACATGGTCATCCGCCTGCGCCGCATCCCGCTGTTCGGGACGGAAGGGGCGGGGGCGGAAGGGTTGATGCAGCTGCTGCGTCAGCGCCTTGGATTCGAGTCGGTGGAGCGGCTTGGCGAGGCGATCATGGACTGGCTGCATGATCTGCTGATGGGACCCGCCGACAAGCGCATGCGGGCCACCATGGTGGTGGGGCCGCTGACCGGCATCTACCCGGCCCTGCTGATGCTGATCGATAGTGGCGAACGCGGCAACCGGGCCCACAAGCTGCGCATGCGCCTCAGCGACAAGGCGGTGGACGATGTGGACCGCTATCTGCGCAGCCATGAAATGGCCCCCCAGGCCCGCCACACCACCGCCGCCAACATCGCCCCCGTCATGGACATGTGCCGCGCCTTCGGCAAGGCAGAGGCGGTGACGGACCTGGAACGGCGGCTACGGCGGTAACAGGATACGCGCTATGGCATGTGGTCAGTATTTTGCACCGTTTAGTGAGTTGAAGAAACATGAGACTACTGATTTTGGCGCTGATGGTTTGTGTTGCTGGTCCAGCACATGCCCAACAACAGGCGCATTCAACCTTAAATTGCAATATCGGCCCGGTTTTACGGGTTTTCGGTGGAACGTCATGGAAGGTTCTCAGTTGTAATGATCATGCTTCGCTACTGATTCTATCGGACGTCGGAAACCCAGCCGCTCCGTTCTATTTCCTTGCTACACCACATGACGGCGGCTACGCGATCAGGGGAGAGGGCAATGGAGACAAAACAGCCAGCAAAGCTGCCGCCGATGTCATCGCAAAGCTGACTTCTGATGACATCAAGGCTTTAGTGGTCGCAACTCAGGCGATGCCAGTTACGACCAATCCGGAGGCCCAACACGACCAGACCCGATAGGCCATATTTGCCGTACCCCAATGTCTGCCGCCCACGATGGTGGGGGCGGGGGAATGCTGCGTGAAGACCAAGGTGCCATAAAGCCTAACGGGCCACAGCAGCATGGAACCTTTCAATCTCGGCAAAAGCATCCTCTGCAGGGATGCTGGGCCGGGGATCATCCCACGCTTCGTCCAGTTTGGCCTTCAGCTCCTGAAGCCGCTGCTGCCGACCCAGCTCATAATCTTCCAGCATGCGGAGGCCAGCACGGACCACTTCGCTGGCGTTCTGATAACGTCCGCCCTCGATCTGTGATTGGACGAAGGATTCAAAGTGGTTTCCGAGGCTGATGCTGGCCATGATGCCCATCAATGTTATTAGATGACATCTGATAACATTAGTCGGCGACCCGCGATCCGTCAATCATCGCCCTACACCCGGTACGCCAACCGTACCGCACCCCAATGCTTGCCAGCCACGATGATGGGAGCGGAGCAGTCCTTCATCAGGGCGAAACTGCCATTGCCCATGTCACGGCGATAGGCCTGGAGCAGGAACGGGTTGGTATTGCGCCCCGCCGCCAGACCGACGCGGTCGTCAAAGATGCGGCGGTTGCGGCAATTGGCTGTGTTCCAGGCGACATCGCCTGGTCGCTGCGGCTGGCTGAATTTGCGGTTATGGGTGGGCAGATAGCCGTTGCGGTCCACCGCGGCGCAGAACACCACCTTGTCAGATAGGGCCAGGGCCGGTTCCTGGAAATCAGGCAGCAGGCGGTCGGTCAGGTCAGTGAAGCGGGTGCGGTGCTGTACCGGGTCGGTGCCGGGGATCGGTTGGTACTTGTCGTCGAACAGATCGGCCGCCGTCACGGTGCCGTCGGCCACGGCGCGTTCGAAGGCCGCCGCCATGCGGGCCGCGATCTCGCGCACCGTGCGGATATAGGGCGTATCGACGGTCTCCACATCCAGTTCCGCGCTGTGCCCGATCAGCCGTTCTGAGGTGGACAGCAGCTTGTTCAGCCGGTCACCGGCCACCGCCAGACTGCTGGCGCTGTCCTTCACATCACCGGCCAGGCCGTCAATGCGACCCTCTACGGTGGCGATAGAGCCGGCGATGGCCTGGGCGGCGCGGTCAATATGGTCCTGCTGGCTGTCCACCTCCGCCATGGCGCGGTCCAGCGTGGTCATCACATCGCCGATGCGGGTGGTGTCGTTGCGGACCGCCGTGGCCTTGGTGGCACC
The DNA here is from genome assembly GCA_943369495.1 of Rhizobium sp. Q54. Lineage (GTDB taxonomy): Bacteria > Pseudomonadota > Alphaproteobacteria > Azospirillales > Azospirillaceae > Niveispirillum. Next base: position 122 of record CALRNG020000279.1, on the reverse strand, counting down.
GGCGGCCCCCTTCGCCGACAGGGCCTTCACCTGCTCCCCCAGGTCGCGCATGGTGGCGTCAATTTCCTGCGTCGCCTCCGCCGTCTTGTTGGCCAGGGCCTTCACCTCCGTCGCCACCACCG
>CALRNG020000278.1:0-5560 GCA_943369495.1 Rhizobium sp. Q54 | reverse complement strand
GGTTTCGACAGCGTCGAAACCGGCTTTTTGTTGGTCGGAGTAAGAGGATTCGAACCTCCGGCCTCTGCCTCCCGAAAGCAGCGCTCTACCAGGCTGAGCTATACTCCGTCACATTGTCCGCAGCCGTTGGCCGAAGCCGTCGTTTGCGTGGGCGGCTGTATAGCGTCATCGAACGGCCCATGCAAGCCCTAGATGACATTTTCCCTGTCCCGTCAGCCCGCATGGCAGCATCGCGCCTGCCGGTCGATCCGACCGATATGAAAAAGGCCGGGGGGTGAACCCTCCCGGCCTTTTCATTATCATGTTGTGACAGGCGTCAGTAGTCGCGGTCAACCACGAATTCCAGCACATCCAGCAGCGCCCGCTTGACGGGGCTGGCGGGGAACAGGCCCAGGGCGTCACGCGCCACCGACACGTAATGACGGGCGCGCTCCACACTGTCATGCAGGGCATTGTGCTTGGTCATCAGGGCGATGGCGCGGTCCAGGTCGCCGTCGCCCTGGTCCAGGTCTTCCATGGTCCGGCGCCAGAAGGCCCGTTCCTCATCATCGCCCCGGCGGAAGGCCAGCACGATGGGCAGGGTGATCTTGCCCTCGCGGAAATCATCGCCGATGCTCTTGCCCAACCGGGCCTGGGCCGCCGAGTAATCCAGCACATCATCGACCAGCTGGAAGGCGATACCCAGATTCATGCCGTAGGAGCGCAGCGCATCCTCTTCGGTGGCCGGACGGCCGGCCACGACGGCACCGATGCGGCAGGCGGCGGCGAACAGTTCCGCCGTCTTGGCCTTGATCACCTCCAGATAGGCTTCCTCGCTGGTCTCCGTATCATTCTGGGTGATCAGCTGCAGCACCTCACCTTCGGAGATAACGGCGGACGCATTGGACAGGATGCGCAGCACCTCCAGCGACCCCGCCTCCACCATCACCTGAAAGGCGCGGGAGAACAGGAAATCGCCGACCAGCACCGAGGATTTGTTGCCAAACACGGCATTGGCGCTGGCCTGGCCGCGCCGCAGGTCGCTTTCATCGACGACATCATCATGCAGCAAGGTGGCCGTATGGATGAACTCCACACAGGCTGCCAGCGGCTTATGCGTCTCGCCCTGGTACCCGCACATCTTGGCGGCGGCGAGCGTCAGCACAGGCCGCAACCGCTTGCCGCCGCTGGCAATCAGATAGCCTGCCAGCTGCGGGATCAGCGCCACGGGCGACTGCATGCGGTTGACGATGATCTCGTTCACATCGGCCAGATCCTGGGCCACCAGGGCGACCAGAGTGTCGAGCGCGTTGGTGTCCGGCTTCCGGCGCTTGGGATCAAGGGTGGTCACGGTGGCCACGGGTCAAGGCTCCATCGCGAGAAGGCAGCAGACATCAAGCCCGGTTGACGGGCCATGGGATTGCGGGGGAGCATAGCGGGGAAGCCCGGCGGGTCAAGACCCGGCGGCGTTTACGCGCGGCATGTCCGCCTTGAAACTCCGAAGGGGATGGACCCGCATGCAGCCGCTGATCCGCAGCAACGACCCGGTGGAACTGAGTTTCGCACAGGCGGTTCTGGCCGATGCCGGCATCCCGGCGGTGCTGCTGGACCAGCATACATCCGTGCTGGAAGGCAGCATTGGGGCCATTCCGCGCCGTCTTTGCGTGGCTGATGATGATCTGGCCGATGCCCGTGCTCTGCTGATCGAGGCGGGCCTGTCCGTGGTGCCAGGGGTACCGGCGTGACCGGTTCCGGCGATATCGATGCCACCAAACTGTTGGGTGGCCGCGTCACTTTGTTCCAGCCGGTGGAGGGCTACCGCGCCGCCATCGATCCGGTGCTGCTGGCCGCCGCCGTGCCGGCTGTGGCGGGGCAGGCGGTGCTGGAACTGGGCTGCGGCACCGGGGCGGCCCTGCTGTGCCTGGCTGCCCGCGTCGCCGGGCTGTCGGCCACGGGACTGGAGATACAGCCCCTCGCCGCCGATCTGGCCCGGCGGAGCGCAGTGGAGAGCGGTCTGGCCGACCGTGTCACCGTGCTCGACGGCGACGTGTCCGCCCCGCCCGCGACCCTGCGCCCCAACAGTTTCGACCATATCCTGGCCAACCCGCCCTTCTGGCCCACGGGCCGCCATACGCCGTCGCCCAGCTTGCATAAGGCCAACAGCCATGGGGAAGGGGTGGGCGATCTGGCGGGATTCGTGCAGGCGGCCCTGCGCCTGGCCAAAAGCCGGGGGACCCTGACCCTGATCTATCCGGCGGAAAGGCTGGACCATCTTCTGTCGCTGCTGACGGGCCGGTTCGGGGATATCCGCGTTCTGCCGCTCTGGCCTCGCGCCGGTGTGCCGGCCAAGCGGGTGATCGTCAGCGCGCGGCGCGATGCGCGCGGCCCCCTGTCGCTACTGCCCGGCCTTGTCCTGCATGGGGAGGGGCAGGGCTATACCCCGGCGTTAGAGGCCATCCTGCGCGACGCGGCCCCGCTGTCGCTTCAATAATAAAGATCATACCGCGCCAGAATGCGGTCCGCCGTCCCATCATCACGCAGGCTTTGCAGCGCCCCGCGCAGGGTGGCGGCCAGGGTCGGGTCGCAATCGCGCGAACAGCCCAGATAGATCTGATCCACGATGATGGGCGCGCCGATGATCAGCCGCTCCTTCCGGTCCTCCCGTTCCCAGCGCCAGCGGATATGGGCGGTCCCGCTGTACCAGCCATCGACCCGCCCGCTGGCCAGCATGTCGGCCTCCCGCGTGCCCAGCGGCGTGGCAACGATCAGGTCGGGCGGATAGCCCCAGTCGCGCAGCTGGATTTCCTGGGCGCTGCCGGCCCCCACCACCAGCGTCCGCCGGTCGCGCCTGGCTTGGTCCAGACTGTCGATACGGTACTTGATGCTGGCGATGGTTCGCTCCATGCGGCAGAGAGGGGCGATCCAGGTGAATTTGTCAGCACGCGACGGCAGCAGGGTCAGCGGTGCGATCAGCATGTCTGTGCCGCCCGACACCATCTCCTGCGCGCGGCGCCAGGGGATGAAGGTCACCTTAGGCGTCAACCCCGCCCGTTCCACCGCCGCCACGGCCAGTTCCAGAACGGCGCCCGGCTCCTCCTCATCCTCCATGGCCATGGGCGGACTCTGCACCGCCATCAGCTCCACCATTGTCGCCTTCTCGGCATGGGCGAGTGGAAGGGCAATCTGCACCAATGACAGGATGCAGATTATCATAATGATATATATCAATAGTCCTGGTTTGGGCTGGACATTCGTCATAGAGGACAGGTTGCCCCTATGACGAGACCGGGTCAAATCTTCTTGATGTCCTTATCGTATGGCGTGGGGCTACCGTGGCAGCTCTGCCACCCCCATCTGTTCGTCATGGCCAATGCTCTGGAAAGTCTTCGCCCATGATCCGCCGCCTCAAAAAGTTTGCCGGCCTGTCCCTGCCGCCGCTTGTGTCGGTCCTGCGCCTGTCGGGCGCCATCGGCATGGGGCGGCGGGGCCTGTCGCTGGAGGGGTTGGCCGACGATATTGACCGTGCCTTTGCGCCGGGCGGTCTGGCGGCGGTGGCGCTGTCGATCAATTCGCCGGGCGGTTCGCCGGTGCAATCGGCCCTGATTGGCCGCCGAATCCGGGCATTGGCCGTGGAAAAGAATGTGCCCGTGCTGGCCTTTGTGGAGGATGTGGCGGCGTCCGGCGGTTACTGGCTGGCCTGTGCGGCGGATGAGATCACGGCGGATGCCTGCTCCATCGTCGGCTCCATCGGCGTGGTCTCCGCCGGGTTCGGTTTCCATGGCCTGATCGACCGGCTGGGTGTGGATCGGCGCGTCCATACGTCCGGGGCGGCCAAGGCCATGCTGGACCCGTTTCGCCCGGAGCGGGAGGAGGATGTGGCCCATCTGAAATCCATTCAGGCGGAGATGCATGGAAGCTTCAAGGCCTGGGTGCGCGACCGCCGGGCGTCCCGGCTGAAGGAGGGGGAGGATGAGTTGTTCTCCGGCGCCTTCTGGACGGGGGCCACGGCCCTGGAACTGGGCCTGGTGGACCGTCTGGGCGACATGCGCGCTACCCTGCGCGACCGGTTCGGGGACAAGGTCGATATCCGCCTGATCAATCCGCCGCGCGGGGCCGGCCTGGGCCGCTTCATCGGGCTGGATGCCCGGACCCTGGCGGATGGCGTGGCGGATGCGGCATCCGAACGCGCTGCCTTCGCGCGCTTCGGCCTCTGATACCAGTCTGCTGAGGGTTTACCCTCGGCAGACTGGAGGCTGGCGACGGCCAGCCCGGCGCTCATGCGCCGAAAGCCAAGCTGCCGGACGGCAGCGCCCGGCGTCTGAGGGAACAGGAAATCTCCTTTGATCGGTCACGGGTCATGGGAGATTGATATGAATTTACTTGCCCCCGTTCCCGGCTTCCCACACTTTGCAGCCATGCTGTCCTTGACCAAGATCATCACCCTGGTGGGCCTTCTGGCCATCGTCTGGTTCGCATTCCGCCTGCTGGGCAAGGTCCAGCGGGAGCGGCAGGCGGCGCTCCGCCGCAATGGTGGTGACCGGGCAAAGACGCCGCGCGGTAGTGAGCGCAAGGCGGGGGACCGCAAGGCCCCCACGACCGATACGCAGGAAATGGCCAAATGTGCCGTCTGCGGCGTCTATGTCGCGGCGGACGCGGCCCGTTGCGGCACCCCCGGCTGCCCGCGCTGACATAGAGCTGTTTACGGTTGGCCGGAAACAGCTCCGGCGGCGACTGCCGCCGCGCCGCCCATGCGGCGTCGCCCAAGCGGCGGATGCCGCGCCGGCGCTTGAGGAAAACGAAAGCCGGTCTACCAGTGCTGTGAAAAATCGTCTCGTCAGCAACGGTACGGCGTGAGACTCAAGAACGCGTGAGAAGTGCGTGGACCTGAACGCGCACCCACCGGCCCCGCCCGCCCTGTCGCGGTGGACGGGTCGCCGTGATCTTGCGTCCAAGGAGACCGCAATCCATGACCGCCCTGTCCACCGCCCCCCTGTCTGTTACCCTGGCTGATGTGAAGGATGCCGCCAAGGCACTCTCCGGCCATATCATGGACACGCCCTGCGTCCCGTCGCGCACCCTGTCGCAACTGACCGGGGCCGAGGTCTGGGTGAAGTTCGAGAATTTGCAGTTCACCGCCGCCTTCAAGGAACGCGGTGCGCTGAACAAGCTGCGCAAGCTGACCGCGGATGAACGCCGGCGCGGCGTCGTTGCCATGTCCGCCGGCAATCACGCCCAGGGTGTGGCCTATCATGCCGGCCGCCTGGGCATCCCCGCCACCATCGTCATGCCCGAAGGCACGCCGTTCACCAAGGTGGAACGGACCGAAGAACATGGCGCCCGTGTCGTCCTGAAAGGCACCGTCCTGGCCGAGGCGGCGGCAGAGGCCGAGCGTCTGTCGCGCGACGAGGGGCTGGTCTTCGTCCATCCCTATGATGATCCCGATGTGATCGCGGGTCAGGGCACCATCGGGCTGGAGATGCTGGACGCCGTGCCGCAGCTGGACACGCTGGTGGTCCCTATCGGCGGCGGCGGCCTGATCAGCGGTATTGCGGTCGCGGCCAAGGCGCTGAACCCCGCCATC
>CALRNG020000277.1:0-5581 GCA_943369495.1 Rhizobium sp. Q54 | reverse complement strand
GGACCTGATGCAGATCATCCGCCACATGCAGGGTCAGCACCCGCATCTCATCGGTGGCGGGCAGCAGGTCTGGCACCATGACCGCCATCATGCCGGCGCCATGGGCCGAGCGGATGCCATTATGGCTGTCCTCCAACGCCAGGCAATGGGCGGGATCGACGCCTAGCAGCGCTGCTGCCGTCAGATAGGGTTCGGGATGCGGCTTGCCGCGCGTGACATCGTCGCGGGTGACGATGGCGGCGAAGCGGTGGTGGATGCCAACATGGCGCAGATGCTCATCGGCCTTTTCCCGACCGGTGGAGGTCGCCACCGCCTTGGGCAGGCCCAGCGCGTCCAGATGGTCCAGCAGTTCCACCACGCCGTTCATCATCTCTACCCCCTGGCGCAGCGCCTCCATGCGGGGGACGAAATGGGCGCGGAACCGGTCGAACCCGTCCTGCCCGCCGAAATAATCCTTCAGCATGGCCAGCGTTTCCGGCCAGGGCGTGCCGATGATGCCGGCATAGAAATCATCACCCATGGGCTGGCCGATATCGCGTGCAGCCCCCAGCGTCGCCTCACGCACATGGCGCTCCGTATCGATCAGCAGCCCGTCCATGTCGAAGATCACGGCATGGACGGGGCGGGGGAAGGGTGGAGAGATCAGGGGCATTATGATGTCAGTAAAGGGTCACGTTAACGTCGTCCGCCTGGATCAGTACACTCTCATAGCCTTTTTTGGCAGCGAACATGGTGAAACGTGATCCATCATCCATAAACAGCTCAAGATACTCGTTGATGGCAATGACCATTCTTTTCAGTCGGATGCCCAGAATCTTGGTGAACTCATAGACGTTTCCGGCTTCGATCCGCTCATAGAGGAAGGACTTGCCCTCGCTGTCAACAAACAGGAGCCGACCGCAATTTTCGACGGTCCAACCATTGTTGAAGTTGAAATTGATGACGTACTGACCGATGGCAAGCTGTTCAAGCTCACCATGATTCAGGCATTCCAATTCGATGATCTCATCCATGTGACCTCCGAGGTCACGAAACGGTGACGCGGGACGCTTCCACGCGGTTGCGGCCCAGCAGCTTTGCCTGATACAGCGCCTGATCGGCGCGGTCCAGCAATTGGGCCAGCGTTTCCGTATCTCCGCGCCAGGCGGCCACACCGATGCTGGTGGTCAGCGGGATGGCCTTGTCCTCATGCAGGACAGGATGGGTGCCGATGGCGCTGCGGATGCGCTCTGCCGCCAGCAGAGCCGCCGGAAGGTCGGTTTCCGGCAGCATCACCACCAGTTCCTCCCCCCCGAACCTTGCCAGACAATCGGTGGTGCGCAGGCTGCTGCCCGCCCGTTCGGCCGCGACACGGATGGCGGTATCGCCGGCGGCATGGCCATGATTGTCATTGATGCGCTTGAACTGGTCCAGGTCCAGCAGCAGCAGGGAGAAGGGCCGGGCATAGCGGGTGCAGCGGTCCCACTCCGCCTCCGCCAGCTCCATGAAGCGGCGGCGGTTCAGGATGCCGGTCAGGCTGTCGATGCTGGCCAGCGTCTCCAGCTTGCCATTGGCCTCCGAAAGTTCGCGGGTGCGTTCGGCCACCCGATGTTCCAGCGTCTGGGTCAGGGCGCGCAGATCGGTATTGGCCTGACTCAGCTGTTCATACAGCACCAGATTGACCAGCCCGCCCGCGAACTTAGCCGTCAGCACGCCCAGCATCTCCGCATCCGCCGGCACCATCGCCCGGTCGCAATCCAGAATGGCCAGGAAGGCGCTGCCATCGGGGCCGGGCATGTAAAGCGTGGCCGTCCGCCCGTCCACACCCGTCCGCCTTGCGGCCAGCACCATGGACAGCCGGTCATGCAGCGCCCCGCCGGCCGGAACATCGCGCGTTTCGGCAAAGGCGCCCGTGGCGGCCAGGGGCCGGAACCGGGTGCCGCCGAAGGACCAGCCCTCCACTCCTTCCACGACACAGACCAGACCGCAGGCATTGGCACCCAGTATGGGGCCGGCCTGCTCCAGCACTGTCTGGGCATAGGCCTCTAACCCCATGTCGGGGCGCAGCCGGTCATCCAGCGCGATCATGCGGCGCAGGCCGCGGCGGTTGGCCTCAATCGTCGTGATGCTGTCATAGGCACGCAGCGCCGCGATCACCGTCGTGAACAGCTTCTGCGAGGTAAGCTCGGTCTTGGCCTTGTAATCATTGACGTCGTAATCGACGATCACGCGTTCTTCGGGCGCTTGGCCCGGCTGTCCGGTCCGCAGGATGATGCGGACCGCCGTATCGGCCAGATCGTCGCGGATGGCGCGGACCAGACGCAGGCCGGCATCATCGGTTTCCATCACCACGTCCAGCAGGACAAGGGCGACATTGGCCTCCGCCGCCAGCATGGTCAGCGCCTGTGCTGCCGAATAGGCTGACAGCAGTTCCAGTGGGCGATCGCGGAACCGCACCTTGCGCAGGGCATAGCGGGTAACGGAATGCACTTCCTCGTCGTCATCGACAATCAGGATACGCCAGGGCAGGCCGTCCGGCTGGCGGCTTTCCGGCGGCGCGGCAGGCGCACCCTTCAGGGTGCCATCCTCTGCGAACAGGAAATCGTCATCAACCAAGGTCCGACCCCGTCTGCGTCCGCCAACTCGCGGCCGTCCCGCCCCCCATTGGGCAGGCCATCCTGCATATAGCTGGTAAGATACCAGTCTGAAACAAGCATATGCCACTCCAGCCGGTGACCGTTCGGGAACGGCGACCGGACCGGGCGGCAATCTGTATAGGTACCACTATAAAGCGTTTCGGGGGCCGATGCCTGCCCTAAATGATGGGGCCGCCTGGATTTCGGCATTGGCGCTGGCGGGCCGCCGCCCTATCCTGCGCGCAATCGCCAACCAATATCGGGGTCTCGCACATGTCATCGGGCCATCATTCCGGGGGCGGTCCGCGCCGACCGGGCATCCTGATCCTGTTTGCCGCCCTGGTCGGGGCCACCACCCTGGCCTATGTGACCTTGCCAAGGAAAAACGCAGAGATGCCTGTCCAGACCATCGCCGACCTGCCCCCCCTGCGCCAGAGCCTGTTCCCCGCCCCGCCCGTGGCCAAACAGGTGCCCGTGGAGCATGTGCGTCATGGCGAGACCTGGGCCGACAATTATGACTGGCTGCGCGACAAGGATTATCCCAAGGTCGATGATCCAGAGGTGCTGGATTACCTGAAGGCGGAGAATGCCTATACCGACGCCGTCCTGGGCCGGGAAGAAGACGGCCTGCGGGCCAGTCTGTTCGCCGAACTGAAGGGCCGCGTGAAGGAGGATGATACGGGCGTGCCCTATCCCAGGGGCGGCTATATCTACCAGTCGCGCTTTGCCGCGGGCCAGGACCACCCCACCTTCGTGCGTCGCGCCAAGGGCGAGGCGGAAGGGTATGAGAAGACCATCCTGGACGTCAACGAGCTGGCCAAGGGTAAGGATTTCTATGATGTCGAGGCGCTGGAGCCCAGCCCCGATGGCCGCTACCTCGCCTACAGCTTTGATGATAATGGCTCGGAAAACTTCACCATCGTTGTGAAGGACCTGAGCAGCGGCGCGTTCGTGGGTGAAGCCATCCCCGGTACCTCCGGCTCCGTCGTCTGGGCCGCCGACAACAAGACCCTGTTCCATGTGCTCAAGGATGAAAGCCAGCGGCCCAAGCAGGTGATGCGCACCACATTGGGCGCCAAGGCCGATGCCGGTGTGCTGGTCTATGAGGAACAGGACCCGTCCTGGTGGGTGGGCATCGGGGAAAGCCAGTCGGGCCGGTTTATCGAGATCGGGTCGGGCACCCTGGTTTCCTCTGAAACCATGCTGATCCCGTCCGACAACCCGACGGCCACGCCCAAGGCGGTGATCCCCCGCCGGGAGAATCACCTTTATTCCGTGGCCGATCAGGGCGACAGCCTGTGGATCCTGTCCAATGACAAGCACCTGAATTTCCGTCTGCTGAAGACGCCGGTCAATGACTGGTCGGAGAAGGCCTGGACGGAGGTGATGGCGGGCAGTGACCGGCAATACCTGACGGGCCTGCTGGCGCTCAAGGACTGGCTGGTGGTGTTCGGCCGGCAGGACGGCACGCAGCAGGTCTGGGTGCTGGACGATAAGGGCGGCTCGCACACCATCGCCTTTCCCGATGCCGCCTTCGCCGTTTCCGGCTTGAATAACGAGGAATATGAGACGGGCACGCTGCGTGTGCGCTACCACTCGCTGGTGACGCCCCCCACCGTGTTTGATTACGACCTGACGGCTCGCACCTTGACCACGCGCAAGATGCAGGAAATCCCCAGCGGTTATGATCCCTCGCTCTATACGTCCGAACGGCTGATGGCCCCGGCGCGGGATGGCACGCCCATTCCCGTTTCCATCGTCTATCGCAAGGATGTGAAGAAGGATGGCAAGGCGCCGATGCATCTCTATGGCTATGGCTCCTACTCCATCGCCATGGAACCCGGCTTCTCCACCAATCGCATCGGCCTGCTGGATCGCGGCTTTGTCTATGCCATCGCCCATATCCGGGGGGGCGAGGAGATGGGGCGTCCCTGGCACGATGCCGGGCGCCTGACCAACAAGCCCAACACCTTCAACGATTTCCTGGATGTGGCGCAGTTCCTGGTAGCGCAAGGCTATACCAGCCCCGGCCAGATCAGCATCGAAGGCGGGTCCGCCGGTGGCACCCTGATGGGGGCCGTGCTGAACATGGCGTCTGACGGCATGTTTGCCGGGGCCGTGGCGCATGTGCCCTTCGTCGATGTGCTGAACACCCTGTTCGACGAAACGTTGCCCCTGACCACGGGCGATTATCCGGAATGGGGCAATCCCAATATCAAGGAAATCTACGATGTCATGAAGACCTACAGCCCCTATGACAATGTGACCAAGCGGCCCTATCCGCCGCTGCTAATCACGGCGGGGCTGAATGATTACCGCGTCACCTATTGGGAACCGGCCAAGTGGGCGGCCAAGCTGCGCGTCTACAAGACCGACGACAATGTCCTGATGCTGAAGACGGAAATGAGTGCGGGCCATGGCGGCTCCACCGGTCGTTTTGACAAGCTGAAGGAAGTGGCCCTGTCCCAGGCCTTCATCCTGCGCGCCCACGGGATGTCCAAGTGACGGAACCGGGGTTTGGCCGCTATCCGGCCGATGCGATGAAGGCCGATGGCTTGCGGGCGGCGGGGGGGCTGGCGGTGACGCTGGGCCCGCTCGCCCTGGTCGGGTTCGACGCCCATCCGATTGTGGCGATCCCCCTGCTGGTGGGGGCGTGCCTGTTCGGCTGGCTGGGGCTTCGGACGGTAGGCCGGCAGCAGGCGCAGTACAGCCTGCGTGCCGATGGGCTGGGCCTTCAGACGAATTTCGTGGCCGCCATCCTGCGTTGGGATCAGATCACCGGCGTGAAGCTGCGCTATTATTCCACGAAGAAGGACCGGTCGGGCGGCTGGATGCAGCTGACCTTGCAGGTGGGCCGCCGTCGCCACAGCATCGAAAGCCAGCTCACGGGCTTCGACGCCATCGCGGCGCGTGTGGCGGAATTGGTGCTGGAACGGGAACTTCCCGTCGATGCCACGACGAAGGAA
>CALRNG020000276.1:0-5603 GCA_943369495.1 Rhizobium sp. Q54 | reverse complement strand
GGCATCACGTCCGACGTGAACAATCTGGGCACGGAGGGCAGCGTCGCCGTCTCCGTCGACGGGGTCTATCAGGGCCGCGCCACAACCTTGAACAGTGACCTGATCGACCTGGAACGGGTGGAGGTGCTGCGTGGGCCCCAGGGCACGCTCTATGGCAAGAACACCACCGGCGGCGCCATCAACATCATCACCAAGCGCCCGGCGCGCGGGCCGGAGGCGGTGGCCGATATCCGCTTTGGCAATCATGACGCCCAGCGCTACCGCGCCACGGTCTCTGCCCCGCTGGGTGACACCTTCGCCTTCCGCGCCTCTGCCGCCGTCACGCGCCGCGACGGGTTGCTGACCAACAGCTTCCGGGGCCGCAAGGTCAACGACATCGACAATGAAACCGCGCGCCTGACGCTGGTGGCCCGCCCGTCGGAGACCGTGACCGTCCGCCTGTCCGCCGATGGCAGCCGGGATGACAGCACCGGCGACAGCAAGTCGGTCCTGAAACTGGGCGGTACGGTCGGCGGTTTCTCACAGGCCGTGGGCGTGCCCCTGACGGTGCCGCCATTGTTTGATCGCACCACCGCCTTTGATGCGCCCAACAATGAGAACCGCCGCGTCTGGGGTACGTCCGCCACCATCGATTGGGACACGGGCGAGGATACGGTCACATCGATCAGCGCGCTGCGCGGCTTCACCTTTGACAATCAAAGCGACAATGACTTCACGCCCCTGTCGCTGGTGCAGTCGGGCCTGCGGGAGAAGCAGCACCAGTTCAGCCAGGAACTGCGCTATGTCGCGGCAGAGCGGGACAATTTCCGCTACACGGCCGGCCTCTATTATTTCCACCAGATCCTGAAGGGCAATCAGGTCGCCTCTGTCGGCCCGCATTTCTCAACACTGACCGGTGTGCTGACGGGCGGGGCGCTGGTGGTGCCGGCGGGGTCGGTCGCCCCGGCCTTCGTGCGGACCGAAACCGACAGCTACGCGGCCTACGCAGAAGGCACCTACGACCTGACTGAGCAGTTCAGCCTGACGGCGGGCCTGCGCTACAGCCACGAGACCAAGGATGTCCGCCACGACCAGTCGAAGGTGAACCCGCTGTTCGTGCCGCTGGGCTTCCCACCGCCGATCCCGGTCTTCACCAGCGGGCTGAAGGAGAACAACCTGTCACCGAAGCTGACGGCGCAGTACCGGTTCAGCGAGGACACCATGGCCTATGCCACGGTCAGCCGGGGCTTCAAGGGCGGCGGCTTCAGCACGGGCCTGATCAACAGTGCCGCCGATACCGAGTTCAAGTCGGAAAAGGCCACGAATTACGAGCTGGGGCTGAAAACCACGCTGGTGCCGCGCCGCCTGAACGCCACGCTGACGGGCTTCTATCTCGATTACAGCGACCTGCAGGTCTCCACCTTCGTCACCAACCGCTTCATCGTCTCCAACGCCGCCAGCGCAACCAGCAAGGGCATGGAACTGGAGCTGGAATTCAAGGCAACGGAGGAACTGCTGTTACAGGCATCGGCCGGTTATCTGGACGCCAGCTACGATGATTTCGCCAACGCCCCCTGCCCCGCTGGCAGTGCGGCACGCACCTGTGATCTGTCCGGCAAGCGCATGCTGCGCGCGCCCGAATGGACCACCACGCTCACTGCCGATTATGAGCGGGAGGTGACGGCGGGCATCCTCGGCTATATCCGGGCCGATTACACCTACAAGTCCGGGCAGTTCTTCACCCTGGAACAGGACCCGGACCTGTCGCAGTCGGGCTATGGCCTGGTCGGCGGCAAGGCGGGCCTGCGCTTCAACGACGGCGCCTATGATCTGTCGGTCTATGCACAGAACCTGTTCAACCGGCAGTACATTAATGGCGGCGGCACGGGCATTCCCTTCTCCGACACCAAGGGCGTGACCTTGGGCGACCCGCGCCTGTGGGGTGTTGAGTTCAAGGCACGCTTCTGATGAGGATGGCCGGCCCGCCCACCCCCTATCTGGTCGTCGACCGTGACGTTTTGGACCGCAACCTTGACAGGATGCGGTCCATCGCGGCCCGGCATGGCGTGCGGTTGCGCCCGCACATGAAAACGACCAAGTCTGTGGAAATCGCGCTCGCCGCCCATGGCGGGCAGGCCGGCCCTATCACCGTTTCCACCCTGCGTGAGGCCCGGCATTTCGCCGATGCCGGGTTTCGCGACATCCTCTACGCCATCACCGCGACCCCGGCGCGGGTGGCGGAAATCGCGGCACTGACCAAAACCACAGGTGCGCAAATCACCATCCTGGCCGAGGACGCGGTGACAGCGGCGGCGGTAGGGGCTGAAGCCCTGGCGCACGGGCTGCGGCTGCCGGCCCTGATCGATATCGATTGCGGCTATGGCCGGTCGGGCCTGCGCCCGGACGACCCGCACCTGCCCGTGCTGGGCCGTCTGCTCCACGACCATCCGGGCCTGGCCCTGGCCGGGGTCCTGACCCATGCCGGCCAGGCCTATGATTGCCGCGATGCCGATGCCGTCCGTCATGTCGCGCGACAGGAGGTATCGGCCACCGTCGTCGCCGCCACCCTGTTGCGCGATATCGGCCTGCCCGTGCCCACCGTCAGCATTGGATCGACACCCACGGCCCTGCTGGCCGACGACCTGTCCGGCATCACAGAAATCCGGCCCGGCAATTACCAGTTCCTGGACCTGACCCAGGCCGCCATCGGCGTCTGCGGTCCGGGCGACATCGCGTTGCGCGTGGTGGCGGAGGTGTTGAGCCACCATCCCGGCGGCCACGCCCTGGTGGATGCCGGCGCGCTGGCCCTGTCCAAGGATACGGGGGCCGATGGCCATTATGGCATCGTCGCCCGCATCGGTGACGCCCCTGCCCCGCCCGGCCTGTTCATCGCCAAGGTAGCGCAGGAACAGGGCTATCTGCGCGGCCCGCACGGGCTGGACCTGACCCGGCTGCTGCCCGTGGGCACACGGGTGGAGATCCTGCCCAACCATGCCTGCATGACGGCCGCCGCCCACGATTTCTATCACATCCGTTCCGACAGCCACGCGCCGGAAATCTGGCTGCGCGTCAATGGCTGGCACTGAACAATAAGGATAAGGGAATGACCACAACCACACGTCCCCATATGGACGACCTGCCGACCCTGATCGGCGCAGACCTGGGCGTGTCCCGCTGGATCACGCTGGGGCAGCAGGATAACGACCTGTTCGCCCGCGCCACCCGCGATCCCGACCCGCTGCATATCGACCCTGATTGGGCGCAGCGCGAAGGGCCGTTCGGCGGCACCATCATCTTCGGCTTCCTGACGCTGGGCATGCTGACCCATCTGGCCAATGATATCGGCCTGCCGCGCGGATCGAAATATCAGCTGAATTACGGCCTGAACCGGGTGCGCTTCGTGTCCCCGGTGCATGTCGGGTCACGCGTCCGGCTGCGCATGGCGCTGGCGGACGTAAAGGAACATGCGCTGGGTCTGCTGATCACCAACACCTGCACCATTGAGATCGAAGGCAGCGACCAGCCCGCCATCGTGGCGGAATGGCTGGGCGTGCTGGTGCGGGAAGATTGATCTTAATCACCCACGATCGTCGCGTGCCGCCAGTGACTTTGCCAGACGGTTCGCGAAATGCCGCTCGACATCGCCGTCCGTCAGGGACGGGCGTGGGTCTGCCTCAGCCTGCGCAATCCGGCTGCGGATACTGGCCAGCCGCTCAACATTCTGCATCGCCGGCTCCCGTTTCGCATACAAAGTAACGTGAAGTATTACTTCATACTACCCGCCTGCAAAACAGGAGCGCGCTCATCACGTTGCCGGCACCAGCCGCAGGAACCGTGCCGGGGTGACCGTGCCCGGTGCGGGCTGCATCCCCTTCACGCGGGTGGAGATCAGCAGCTTGCGCGAGACCTGCAAAAGCGGGATCACCGGGGCATCGGCCATGGCCAGGCTTTCTGCTTCCGCCAGCTTGTCATACATGCCGGAAAGGTCGGGCTGTTCGCGCGCCACTTCCAGCAGCGTGGTGAAGGCGGGATTGCGGTATCCCGGCCCGAACCCGCCCCGGTCGCCGTCCAACAGGTCCAGATATGTGACCGGCTGGTCGGAATTCCAGCCATTCATGGCCAGATCGGTGTAATCGCGGGCCCGCAGATGCGCCACCACCGACTTCGTCTCCTCATTATGCAAGGTGACGGTGAGGCCCAGCTTCTGTTTCAGCATGGCGGCGACAGCAATATTGATCTGCCGGAACCGGTCGCCCGTGGGGTGCAGGATCTCGATCGACAGAGGCTTGTCCTGGCCATACCCGGCCTCGGCCAGCAACTGCCGGGCCTGGGCGTCACGTTCTGCCTGGGACAGGCTGGCCCAGGGCACGGGACGCGACGCATAGCCGGGGATGCCTGTCGGCACGAAGGTGAGAAGCGGCGTTTCCCCGCTGCGCAGCACCTTCTGTGAAATCACCTCCCGATCGATGGCCAGACTGATCGCCTGACGCAACTTCACCTGTGTCGCCCAGGGTTCCCGCGTCAGGTTGGGGCTGAGATAAAGAACGCCGGCGCTGGGATAGACCATCAGCGCCTCACCCCATTCCGCCTTGATGGTATCCAGCTGCCCCGGCGGAACCGACACCGTCATATGCAGGTCGCCCGTGCGGAACCGCTTCAGTTCCGTATGCTGATCTTCTGTGACGTGATATTCCACGATCTCCGTGGCGACCGTGGCCGCATCCCAGAAATGAGGGTTCTTCTGCAACCGGACCAGCGATTGCGGTTCCCGGCCCACCGCCATATAGGCACCGTTGGAGAGGGGCAGCGCCCGGCCATTCGCCCCCTGGGTGAGGCTGGACCGGTGGACGGGGCACAGCATGGCCTGGGGCAGATAGGCCGTGAAATCCGCCTGTTGGCGGGCCAACTGCACGACCAGGGTATGGGCATCCACCGCCTTGACGCCCAGCGTCGCCGGATCGGCCTTGCCCGCGATGATGGCCTGCGCATTGGCCAGATTGAACAGCTTATCCGCCTGTGGCGCCGCGGTGGCCGGCGTCACCAGCCGGCGCCAGGCAGCCACGAAATCATCAGCCGTCACCGGGCTGCCGTCTGACCAGCGCGCATCCGCCCGCAGCTTGAAAATATAGGTCAGACCATCCTTGGACTGGGTCCAGCCCGTGGCCACGCCCGGTATCGACTCCCCCCGGGCACCATAGGCCAGCAGCCCCTCGCAGATGTCGTTGGCGATCCGCATCTCGAACACGGTGGAGGCCTTCTGCCAGTCGAGCGTCGAGATGTCAGGCCCGTTGCCCAGCCGCAAGGCCTCCGCCCCCGCCGCAACCGGAACCCACAGGCCCAGAGCGGCCAGCATGGCCATGGTCACAACGCGCATATCCCGTCTCCCGCATCAGTTCCGCCGGTACGATTTCACATCCATGACACATGGTACGACCGACAGCCCTTATTGACACACCAACCGGCTTGATGTTTCAATAGTGAAGTTGCTTTCAATTTCATAAAAATCGGAGATCGTGATGGAGCTCGGCTGGCGGCTGGCCGAATGGGGCAGGAACCCGACGGATACCGACTACCATGGCCGCCTGTTCGCCCCCTACAATGCGGATGGGGTCGGGCGGACGCTG
>CALRNG020000275.1:0-5639 GCA_943369495.1 Rhizobium sp. Q54 | reverse complement strand
CATCGGGGCGCGTCGTTATGATGGTGGCGCCCTTGTTCTTCAGGATGGCTGACACATGCATAAGCGGTCCTCCCCTTCCTCTTGCGGGGTGTGAACCCCGTGACAATCAGGGAACGCGATGTTGCGCCGCACGCGCAAGCCTATTCCGTTATCCTGTCCAACCGAGCCTGCAGCAATCGCCGATCGGGTTGGTTGATCCCTACCCGATCGGCGATATCCAGGGCGTGGCGCAACTGCTCTGCCGCGCCCGCCCGGTCGCCCAGCCGTTCCAACATCGCCGCCTTTGTCGCGGCAAACAGGGGGTAGCGGGCGATCAGCCCGTCGCCTTCCAGCAGAGCTAGGGCTGCCAGCCCGGCCGACGGCCCGTCACGCTCTCCCACCGCCACAGCCTGGTTCAGCAGGGTGACAGGACCGGGCGCTAACCGAACCAGCCGGTCATAAAGCATGACGATATGCGGCCAGTCGGTGGCCTCCCAGGTGGGGGCCATGGCATGGGCGGCGGCGATGGCGGCTTCCAGATGCCAGCGTGTTTCGACCGGGCCGGCCATGCTGGCCTTCAGATGGCGGAAACCGGCGGCGATCAGCCCCTGGTGCCACAAGCCCCTTTCCTGATCGGCCAGCAGCACCGGCAACCCGTCAGCACCCTGTCGCGCGGGAAGGCGCGCCGCCGTCAGGCAGGTCAGGGCCGCCATGGCCTCTGCCTCCGGTCGGCCCGTCACCGGGTGGTCGGCCAGCTGCTGGGCCAGATAGAGGGCCTCTGACACCAGGTCGGCGCGGATCAACTCCTCCCCTTCGCTGCTACCCACCCCTTCATTGAAGAGCAGATAGAGTGTGCCCAGCACAGCCTCCAGCCGCTCTGGCAGCTCTCCTCCCGCCGGGATGGCAAAGGGCACCTTCGCATCAGCCAGCCGTGCCTTGGCCCGTGTGATCCGCTGGGCCACGGTCGGTTCCGACAGAAGGAAGGCCCGCGCGATCTGTCCCGTACCCAGACCGCAGACGGCCTTCAAAGTCAGCGCCACCCGTGCCTCCACCGCCAGCACCGGGTGGCAGCAGGCGAACATCAGGCCCAGCTTTTCATTCGACAGTTCGGCGGCAAAGCGCGGATTGTCGGCACCTGCGGCATGATCCGGCAGGCTGTCGGCCAGATCTTCCGGCGTGACGGGTGCTGTGAAGCGGCGACGACGCAGGCCGTCCACCGCTTCATTCCTTGCCACCCGCCACAGCCAGCCACTGGGATTGTCGGGAATGCCGGCACGGGGCCAGACATGCAGGGCCTTGGTCAGGGCCGACTGCACAATCTCTTCCGCGTCGTCCAGGCGGCCGGGACCCAGCAGTCGGGCCAGCCGGGCGGTCAGGTGCCCGGCCTCCGTGCGGAACAGACCCGCGATCAGCGGCCCCGCATCCTCAGCCATCGATATTGTCGACCTGCCGGATTTCGACCACGCCATATTTCACATGCGGGCAGTCGGTCGCCACGGTTTCGGCATCGGCATAGTCCGCCGCTTCAATGATAAAGAAGCCGCCGATCACTTCCTTGGCCTCGGCATAGGGGCCATCGGTGGCGACCAGGCTGCCTGACCGGGCTGTGAGGTGACGTCCGCCCTCATCGCGCAGCTTCTCCCCGCCCGCCATCCGGCCTTCCATGCCCAGTTTCTGTGCCCAGGCGCTGTATTCCTGAATGATCGCCTGCATATCGTCGGGTGACAGGCTGGCGAAGGTGGCGGGGTTTTCACGCAGTATCAGGATGAACTTGGCCATGGAACTCTCCCTCATGGATCAGGCGCGGCGCCAATCGCCATGCCTGATCCTCCTGACGGTCGAGCTTTCCGCGTTTCGACAGGATTGTCGAAAATTTTTTCACACCCCACTATGGGTGAGGGATCAGGGTCGCTCTCGGGGATGGTGATGAAGCTTGAAGACCGTATGGCCGTGAAGCTGCTGGCGCTGGCGTCGGTACAGCTGGGCAAGGCCGTGAACGAAACCCTGTGTACCGAACCGGACCGCCGGCTGGTCAAGGGTCTGCTGTCGGATGTGAATGAACTGCTGTCGGACTTCGAGCAGCAATATTTTCAAGATCAGCAGGGGTAGGAGCGGCATCCAGCCGCCCCTTTGCGCGGGGCGCCCCGGCCTGGCGGGGGCGTGACCACCCCCGTCGGCAGCCATCGTCAGGCACGCCCGACCTGGGCCTTGCGGTGCAGATGGTCAGTCGGGCGTGCCGCCTTCCATTCCACCTCACGCAGGTCGGCGGCCCCGGCAGCATTTCCGTGGGACTGTCGGGCGGCTGGGTGCTGCATCGGACCCGGCTTCATCCGCGCCTGACGCCATTCGCTTTCGGCCAGACGGGGAGAGGTGCTGTTCGGCATCGGCATGATCGCCTTCCTTTCTGTGAAAAGCGGGTTTCCGCTGGTTCCAGTCTCGGCAAATCAACAATCCCCTGCTACCCATGTTCCTGGGGATCGCCCGGCAGGGGAGGGACGGTAGTGGACGGAACGGATATCGTAGGGCATGCGACCCACGGCTTTTCCATGGTGGAAGAGACGCTGATGTTCCTGTCCGTCGCCGTCGCCTGCATCCTACTCCTTCATCGTCTGCGAATCAGCCCTGTTCTGGGCTACCTGGCCGGTGGGCTGATCCTGGGACCCTCGGGCTTCGGCGTGGTGACGCTGGAGGAGGATGTGAGGGCCGTGGCCGAACTGGGCGTGGTCTTTCTGCTGTTCCTGATCGGCCTGGAACTGTCGGGGGAGCGTCTGCGTGCCCTGCGGCGCTGGGTGTTCGGGCTTGGGCTGGCACAGTTCCTGGTGACCGGCGCGCTGTTGGCCATTGCCGGCGTGGCTTTGGGTCTTGATCTGCCGGTTGCGGCCTTGCTGGGCGGTGGCCTTGCCCTTTCCTCCACGGCGGTGGTGGTGCAGTTGCTGATCGAGCGGGGGCAGGTGGCCTCGCCGACGGGCCGGGTGACCTTCGCCGTGCTGCTGCTGCAGGATCTGGCCGTGGTGCCGCTGCTGCTGCTGGCCACCACCCTGTCGGGCCCGCCGGGGCAATCGGTGCCGCTGGCGCTGTCCATCGCGATGGGCAAGGCGGCGCTGGCCGTCGCGCTGATCCTGCTGTTGGGGCGCTTCACCCTGGGGCCGTTGCTGCGGGCGGTGGCGGCGACGCGCAGTACCGAACTGTTCACGGCCACGGCCCTGCTCATCGTGCTGGGTACCGGCTGGGCCACGGGCCTGGGCGGGCTGTCGGCGGCGCTGGGCGCCTTTCTGGCCGGGCTGGTCCTGGCGGGAACGGAGTTCCGGCACCAGGCCGAATCAGACATGCAGCCCTTCAAGGGTCTGCTGCTGGGCCTGTTCTTCTTGTCGGTGGGCCTGGGCATTGATGTTGCCGCCATCGCCGATCACGCACACTGGATCATCCTGGGTGTTCTGGGCCTCATTACCGTGAAGGCGCTGACGGCGGGTCTGCTGGCCCGGGCCTTCGGGGCACCGCGGGATGTTGCCATCCGCTCCGGCCTGCTGTTGGGGGAGGCGGGGGAATTCGCCTTCGTGATCATCACGGCGGCTGTTGCGGGCCGGTTGATCGACAATGGCTGGGGGCAGACCCTGGCGGCCACGGTGGGCCTGTCCATCGCGGTCACGCCCTTCCTGCCGGCCCTGGCCGACCGGCTGGTCGCCCGGTTCGCCCCTCCCTCCGTCCCCACGACGGTGGGCAGCGGGGGAGAGGAAGAGCTGCATAACCATGTCATTATCTGCGGATTCGGTCGGGTGGGACAGACCGTGGCCGCCCTTATGGCGCGTCAGCAGGTGCCCTTTGTCGGGATCGACATGAATGCCGATCTGGTCCGCCAGCACGCGGTCAAGGGCATGCATGTGCTTTATGGTGACAGTGCCCGGCATGAGACCTTGAAGCGGCTGGGCGCCGATCATGCCGTTGCGGCCATCATCACCCTGGATGACCCGCAGGCCGCCGCCCGCACCGTTGCCGCCTTCCGCGACCATTGGCCGAACCTGCGCCTGTTCGCCCGGGCCCGCGACCGGGCGCATGCTGCCGCCCTGTTGGCCTTAGGCGTGGAGGCGGTGGTGCCCGAAACCTTTGAAAGCAGTCTGGTCCTGGCACGGGGCGCGCTCGAATCACTGGGCGTACCATCTGCCGCTGTTGATGAGCTGGTGACGCTCTACCGCGAAACCGACCATGGCATGACCAGGGCCAGTGATGGCCAGACCTGAACGGGTTTCTGGGCCTATCCTTCCGCGCCACAAAAAAAGATTAACGCTCTTGGTGGATAGTGCGATGGTTCGCCCGGACGTGCGGCCCCCGAAAGGGGTAGTCGGGTTCGGCCATACATTGACGGGGGCGGGATCGTGAGCCGGTCCATTGAAGGCGTATCAAACTGGATGCATATGTTCCGCTGGATCGTGAAGCTGATCCGCGACGAATATGGTGTCGATGAGAAGATCCTGACCCGCACCGCTGTCTTGGAGACCGATTGCGGCCTGTCCATCGAACAGGTGGAAGAGATGCTGGACGCGATTGCCGAAAGCTTCGAAGTACGCTTTCCGTCCGGCACGCTGGATGAAGTGCTGAAGCTGGAAGAATTGTGCATGCTGGCGGCCTGGCTGCGCGGCCTGTTCAAGAAGCCGGAATTTATCTCGGCGGATTTCGAAGGCCGCTGTCGAGCCTCCAACCCGCTTGCCGGGGCCTGATCTCCGGTCCATATCAGATGCTACAAGTGTGATCGTTTCAAATGCCTTCATTGGAAACGTGAATCACACGACCAACCCGATTAATCATCCGGGCGTATGCCGATATGACCATCCATCTTCTGCGTCTGGCTGTGGGCGCCGAAAGCCTTCAGTCGATGCGCGACTGGCGCCGTGATCACCAGATCACCTGGCAGGGGCGTGCCGTGGTGCCCACCTATACAAAGCGGGCGCCGACACGGACGGCGGAGTTGCTGGATGGCGGCTGCATTTATTGGGTCGTGAAGGGCTTCGTGCAGTGCCGGCAGCGCTTTGTCGGCTTCGACATGGTCCGCGATGTCGATGGCACTGACTATTGCCGCATGCTGATGGACCCGGAACTGACCGAAACCGTCTCCATGCCCAAGCGCCCTTTCCAGGGCTGGCGCTATCTGAAGCCGGAGGAAGCGCCGGCCGATCTGGGCCAGGGGCAGGGGGGCGAGGTTTTGCCGGAGCATCTTCTGGCCGAGTTACGGTCCCTGGGACTGGCCTGAAGAAAATGCGGCGGTTGCGAAAATAGTTGTTGCACCGCCCAGTCACCGGGTCTATCTCCCGGCTCCCGCTTGGGCCGGTGCTTTTGGGTTCTGAGACGAGCGGGGTTTGGATGGTGGTTTTGGCCAGTATCTGAAGGTTCTTTAGCTGGTTTTCCGGCTGGACAAGTTAACAAGAAGTTGATCATTGAGGATTGGTGATTGTTAAGCGGTCTTTAACGACTGTGAGATGATTGTTGGTCTAGTTGGTTGCTTGGGATGTTGATTTTCGGTGCTGGTGACGGCGGTGAAAAGAAACTGAAAAAAGTGATTGACACGGATCGGCGGGGTGTTTAGAAAGCGCCTCACCGACGCGCCGGACACGCTCTGGCGGCGATGGTTGACTGATCTCTGATTTTGGGGTTGACGGCGTAAGCCGGAA
>CALRNG020000274.1:0-5642 GCA_943369495.1 Rhizobium sp. Q54 | reverse complement strand
ACGACGGAGGCCAGCAGATCGACCGAACTGTCCATCAGGGAGGACAGGATGGCCACCGCCCCCGTGGCCATGTAGGAGGCCAGCTTGGCGGCGATCAGAATCAGGGCGACCGTCACACTGGCATAGGTGGCCCACCGCCTGTACCTGTCCGCCGCCGCTGCCGTTACCGCCACCACGCACCTGTCAGATCAGGGATAAAGACGACCCTTGGCCCAGTCCCCTTCACCGTCGCGGGTGAACAGGATGCGGTCATGCAGCCGGTATTCGCGATCCTGCCAGAATTCGATCCGGTCGGGAACGACGCGGAAGCCGGTCCAGTGCGGGGGGCGCGGCACGTCGTCGCCCCCGAACCGGGCCTCGGTATCGGCCACGGCCTGTTCCAGGGTGGCGCGGCTATCCAGCGGACGCGACTGCTGGCTGGCCCAGGCGCCGATGCGGCTGCCGTGCGGGCGGCTGGCGAAGTAGGCGTCGGCCTCCGCATCCGTCACCCGCTCCACCGGCCCTTCGATCCGCACCTGCCGACGCAGTGACTTCCAATGGAAGGTCAGGGCCACAAAGCGCGTGGCGGCCAGCTGCTCGCCCTTGCGGCTCTGCGTGTTGGTGTAAAAGGTAAAGCCCCGATCATCCAGCCCCTTCAGCAGCAGGATGCGTACCGACGGGCGGCCATCGGCGCCGACGGTGGCCACCGACATGGCGTTGGGATCGTTGATCTCCGCCGTTTCAGCCTCGGCAAACCATGCCCGGAACTGGGCGAAAGGGTCGGTGGCGTTTTCCAGCGTCATGGCCTGATCTTCGTCATAGTTGCGCCTGAATTCATGACGAAGATAAGGGGCATGGGTTGTTTGTCCATGCCGTCCCCCGCATGGCACCCGTCCGCAGGCGGAAACGCCCGACGGCGAATGGTTCGGGGGCAAAGCATGATGCAAGAAAGGTTTCGAGAAATGATTCGCAAGATCGTTGTCGCCACCGCCCTGGTGGCCCTGCTGGCCGGGTGTCAGACATCCGGCGGCAACAAGCAGACCGGTGGCGCCGTGCTCGGCGGCCTGATCGGCGGTCTGGCGGGCAGCCAGATCGGCGGCGGTTCGGGCAAGCTGTGGGCGACGGGTGCTGGCGCCGTGCTGGGTGCCCTGATCGGTTCGGAAGTGGGTGCGTCGCTGGACAAGGCCGACCGCGCGGCCCTGGAGCGTAACACCTACGCATCGTTCAACGCGCCGCTGAACCAGCCCATCGTCTGGGACAATCCCCAGAACAATAACCGCGTCATCGTGACGCCGACCAATGAGGGCCGTCAGGCCGGGACCAACGCCTATTGCCGCGAATACCAGCAGACGATCATCGTCGGCGGCCGCAGCGAGCAGGCCTTTGGCCGCGCCTGCCAGCAGCCGGACGGTTCCTGGAAGATCGTCAGCTGACGATCGTTGGACGGCAGGACAAATCATGACCCTGCGTCAGGGCTTACACCCCGGCGCGGGGCTTTTATACGGATGCGTCAGCCGGTTCCTGTCGGCCATGCTTGACCGGGGGCCGCCGGGGCGTAGGATGCGGCAGGTTTTCCCTTTTCCTGCCTGCTGGTGACCATGCGCGATCCCTACCTTGTCCTCGGCCTGACACGGGGTGCCACTGCCGATGACATCAAGCAGGCCTTTCGCGGGTTGGCCAAACAGTATCACCCAGACCTGAACCCCGGCCGCCCTGACATTGAACAGAAGTTCAAGGAGGTCAACGCCGCCTATTCGCTGCTGTCCGATCCGGACAAGCGGGTGCGGTTCGACAAAGGGGAGATTGACGCCAACGGTGCCGAACGGCCCGACCGCACCTTCCGCCGCGCCTGGGGTGCGGGGGCGGGCAAGGGGGCGGGCTTCGGTGCGCGCGGTCCCGGTGGCGGGGCCAAGCCAGGCGGTGGTGCGGGTGCCGGCGGGGGCGACGATCCCTTTGCTGATGATTTCTTCAACGATATTTTCGGGGCGACCAAGCGCCGCTATTCGGCGGGTGCCGGGGCGGGCGTCAAGGCCAAGGGCAGCGACGTCAATTATTCCGTCAATGTCAGCTTCGCTGATGCCTGCCTGGGCACCAAACACCGCCTGACCCTGTCCACGGGCAAGACCATTGATGTCAATATCCCCCCCGGCACGCGCGACCAGACTAAACTGCGCCTGAAGGGCCAGGGGCTGGCCGGTCTGGGCGGGGCGGGTGCCGGGGATGCGATTGTCGAGGTACTGGTGGACAGCCACCCGCTTTTCACGCGCAAGGATGACGACATCCATATCGACGTGCCGGTGACCCTGCAGGAAGCAGTGCTGGGTGCCGCCATCAAGGTCCCGACCTTGGACGGTCAGGTGGCCGTGAAGGTCCCCGCCGCGGCCAACAGCGGCACCATCCTGCGCCTGAAGGGCAAGGGCATCCCCAATGCCGACCGCAAGGTGACGGGCGATCTTTATGTGAAGCTGGTGGTGATGCTGCCGGAAAAGCCGGATGCGGAGCTGTCCAGCTTCATCGAACGCTGGTCCAAGGGCAAGGATTACGACGTCCGGCGCAAGCTGGGGGTTTGACGGTACGGTTGGTCATCCCGGTTTTGACCGGGATGACCAAGGCCGCAAAAGATCACGCCGCCTTGGCGTTCACCACACTGTCGAACAATTCCTGCACCGTCTCGCGCTTCAGGTCCTTGACGATGAAGACGATGCGGGTGCTCTGGTCCGCCGTGGGCCAGGCGTCCAGCTGGACGGGCGGGTGGAACAGGTGCTGCACGCCGTGGATGACGATGGGGCGCTCCGCCTCCTCCACATTCAGCAGACCCTTCACGCGCAGGATATTGTCGCCCTGCGCCTTGGCCACCGTCTCGAAGAAGGTCACCAGCCCGTCCCAGGGCAGCGGCTTTTCCGACCGGATCACGAAGGACGAGATCTTGTCATTGTGACGGTTGACGTCATGGTGGTGATGGTCATGGCCATGCGCGTTATCATGATCATGGTCGCAATGCCCATGATCGTGGTCGCAGTGGCTGTGGTCATCATGATCGTGCCCATGCCCATGGGCGTGATGCTCGTGTCCATGATCGTGGTCATGCCCGTGATCATGATGATCATGGGTGCAGTGACCATGGTCATGGTCGCAATGGCCGTGGTCGTGATCATGGTGATGATCCTCCCCACCCTCATAGGCCTCGGCCTTCAGCCAGCGCTGCACGTCCAGCGACTTGGTGGCCGGGTTGTACAGGCCCGCATCGAACAGCAGGACGGGCAGGCCCTGATCCTTCTGCGCGTCCACATGCACGGCACCGGGATTCAGGTCATGCAGACGACGACGCAGGGCCTCCACCGTGGCCGGTTCGGCCAGATCGGTCTTGGTCAGGACCACGCGGTCGGCGACCGCCGCCTGCTTCAGGCTCTCTTCATGTTCGTCCAACTGGCCCATGCCATGGACGCTGTCGATGGTCGTCACCACGCCATCCAGGCGGAAGCGCGACGCGATCAGCGGATCGGTCATCAGCGTGTGCAGGATGGGGGCCGGATCGGCCAGACCTGTCGTCTCAATCACCACCCGGTCGAATTCGGGAATCTCGCCGCGCATGCGCTTCATATAGAGGTCGCGCAACGTCTCGGCCAGGTCGGAGCGGATGGTGCAGCACAGGCAGCCGCTATCCATCAGCACCATATTCTCGTCCGACTGCTCGACCAGCAGATGGTCCAGCCCGACCTCGCCAAATTCATTGATGACAACGGCAGTGCGCACCATGGCCGGATCGCGGATCAGGCGCGACAGCAGCGTGGTCTTGCCGCTGCCCAGAAAGCCTGTCAGGACGGAAATGGGCAGGCGGGGCGGCGGGCTGGGCGGGGTCTGTTGCGTGGACAAGGGAATCTTCCTTGAAACAAGGGTCGGTTACATGGGCCAACATGTGGGGGGCCTGAACCCCCTTCGTCAATGGTCGCGGCAGTCGGGGCAGATGCCCGTTACCTCCACGGTCTGCCGCTGCACCGTGAAACCCTGGGCCGCGGCACTTTCGGCGATGGCCGCCGCAATGCGACGGTCGGTCAGTTCGGTGGCATTGCCGCAGCAAGAGCAGACCAGGAACTGTCCGGTATGGGCCGTGCCAGGATCGGGGCAGCCGACAAAGGCATTCTGGCTTTCAATCCGGTGGATCAGCCCCTGTTCCAGCAGGAAATCCAGCGCGCGATAGACGGTCAGGGGCGCCACCCGCTTACCATCCGCCGACAGGTCCTCCAGGATGGCATAGGCGCCGCGCGGCTTATGGCTGGACCAGACCAGTTCCAGAACCCGCGCCCGCTGCGCCGTCAGCCGCACGCCGCGTTCGGTACAGATCGCATCGGCACGGGCCAGCGCATCCTTGACGCAAGACCCATGGTCATGGCGCACGGCATGATCGTGAAGATGGTGGCTATGGCTGGACATTGGACGGGCCTTCGGCATGGACGGTGCCAATGTAGGCAGGCGGACAGCAGAAGGAAAGGAGGAGGGTCAGCCTTCTTCGCCCCAACGCCGCACGCGCCCCGTGTCGATATCAAACAGGTCCAGCACGCGCCCGATTGTATGGTCGACCATGTCGTCCAGGCTTTGCGGGTTGGCATAGAAGGCGGGGACAGGCGGATAGACGATGGCCCCCATCTCCGTCACCGCCGCCATGGAGCGGATATGGCCCAGATGCAGCGGCGTTTCGC
This sequence comes from Rhizobium sp. Q54, assembly GCA_943369495.1. Lineage (GTDB taxonomy): Bacteria > Pseudomonadota > Alphaproteobacteria > Azospirillales > Azospirillaceae > Niveispirillum. Next base: position 966 of record CALRNG020000274.1, on the reverse strand, counting down.
GTAGCATCAGCACCAGCCGCCGACGTTCCTTCAGCACCACATCGGCGGCGCGCGTCAGCAGTGAACTGGTCACGCCGGAGGCGATTTCAGACAGGGACCGCACCGAACAGGGGGCCACGATCATGCCCATGGTGCGAAAACTGCCCGATGAAATGGCCGCGCCAATATCGACAGCCGCATAGGCAACATCGGCCAGTGCCCGGATTTCGGCGACCTTCAGCCCCGACTCGTGCGCAGAGGTCACCTCGGCAGACCTGCTCATTACGAGGTGGGATTCGATGCCCAGCCGGCGTAACGTTTCAAGCAGGCGTATGCCGTAAACAATGCCCGACGCCCCGCTGATCCCGACGATCATACGTTGGGCCGGTGTGGATGCCGGGCGCTGGTCAGGACCGGAAGAACCGGCCGGCTGTGGGAGGATATCTGCCATGGAGGTGATGTAGCGCCCCCGATGGGTTTCGTCCAGGGTGGCTATCCACCTCTCGAAAAACCGCAGCACCCTATCCATATGCATAGAGCAACGGGTGACGATTCCATGTCAGGATTGTGACCCATGTTTTGCCACCAGAAGAGGTCAAGCCGCGTTTCAGGTACTGACACCAGACAGGTCCGTTGTTCCATCGTTACAGAAGGAGAGGCCGTATGTTGTTCCCCGAGCGTGTTGAATCCCTGCGCACCAAGCATGAAAGCCTGGATCGGGAGGTACGGATGGAATCCCGTCGCCCCCTGCCGGACACAACGACCCTGACCCGCCTGAAAATGGAGAAATTGCGCGTGAAGGAGGAAATGGACCGTCTGGCCCGCGCCTGACGGCATTTCCGGCCCGAACGGCCAGAGGAAAGGCCCCCGTTCGCGATGCGGACGGGGGCCTTTTGTTTGGGTCATGAGGGCAATTTCCGTAGACAACCGTGTTAATTAGGTTGTTTTTCTTTCTCCTCTGCGTCTTTTAGCTGTTGTCTGCAAGCG
>CALRNG020000273.1:0-5664 GCA_943369495.1 Rhizobium sp. Q54 | reverse complement strand
CTGGGTCGAGTATGGCGGCACGTTCCAGCAACTGACATCGGCCACACAACGGCTTCAGATCGTGGTGCCGCTGACCTTGCTGGCGATCTTCGGCCTGCTGATCATGGCGTTTGGGTCGATCCGTGATGCCGCAATCGTGTTCAGCGGCGTCCCCTTGGCACTGACCGGCGGGGTGGCGGCGCTGCTGCTGCGCGACATTCCGCTCTCTATCTCGGCCGGGGTGGGGTTCATCGCGCTGTCAGGCATCGCCGTGCTGAACGGTGTGGTCATGGTGACCTTCATCCGCAAACTGCTGGATGACGGTATCGCTGTGGAACAGGCCATCACAGAGGGGGCCCTGGGCCGCCTGCGCCCCGTCTTGATGACGGCGCTGGTGGCGGGTTTGGGCTTCATTCCCATGGCCTTCAATGTCGGCACGGGCAGCGAGGTTCAGCGGCCGCTGGCCACTGTGGTCATTGGCGGGATCATCTCCTCCACCTTGCTGACCCTGTTGGTGTTACCCGCACTCTACCGGCTATGCCATCGGTCAGCGGCTCCTGTCGTTCAACAACCCTGAACCCGAGCGGGAGAAAAATCATGCGAACCTGGATTGTTCCAGTCCTGATCGCCTTGGCGCTCACCGGCTGCTCAAGCGAACCGGCGGCACCCCAGAGGACCGTCGCCGACAGTTTATGTGAGAGCGGTGAACGCATCCTGAAATTCAGGCCCAAGGTGCCCGGCATCAAAAAGCACGGAGTGCGGTGGCGGGAAGCCGAGTGCCTGCCCGTTGGTCCTGTGTCGAAGAAGGACTAGCTGTGGCATGGCAAGTCTCTCTGCGTCCGGTGCGGCTGTCACCGGACGCAGAGAGACACCCTTGTCTCATACCGCCGGTCCAAAATCTTGACCGGTGGTATCCGCGCCGACTGGCGCGGCGGCGGTCCATGCCGCCGAAGCTTGAAATGCTGATGAGTCAGTATTTCAAGCCGCTGGTATCAGAAGAACAGAGCCAAGAAAGTTCATTATCTGGCCGCGTCGGCGTGCGGCCATTGCGGATGGTGGCTGTCGATGACAAAGGCATGCCGATGACGCTGTCCGCCACCAGCCAGATGCGGGTGCGAGGCATCGAGCGTATCGTGGGTATGCTCGATTTCCTCGGGATCATGGGCGGGCCACAGCCTCATCGCTGCCAGTACCGCTATGGCGGCGACCACGCCAAGAACAGCGAAGGTGAACGTCAGGCCGATCCTCGCCCCCAGCCAGCCCGCCAACGGATATGTCACGAGCCAACAGGCATGGGACAAAGCAAACTGGGCCGCGAATAAGGCTGGACGATCTTCGGCATGCGCCGACCGGCGCAGCAGGCGACCCGACGGGGTCTGGGTCAGCGAATAGCCCAGCCCCAGCACAAACCACAGCGGCAGGAGCAGGGCATAGCCCGAAATGGCCATGCCAAGAAACAGGCCCGCTACGAGGATCGCGGCACCGCCCAGCATCGCCCTCCGGTCGGGCATGCCGTCCAGCAAACGGGGCAACGCCAGGGCCGCCACCATGGACCCACCGCCAAAAGCCGCCAGCGCCATTGCCGTCGCCCGCTGATCAAGGCCATAGCCCGCCTGTACCAGCACGACACTATTGACGATCACCATGGAGCCGGCCGCGGCCACCGCAAGGCTCAGCGCCAGCAGGCCGCGCAGCCGGGGGGTGGCGAGATAGATGCGCAGCCCCCGTGTGGTGCGGTCATAGATGCCACGCTTTTCCGCCGGCTTTGGACTGGGCAACGCCACGGAAACGACGAGAGCGGCAGACGCCAGAAACCCGACACATGTGCCGGCAAACAACTCGTGGAAGCTGACGATAGTCAGCAGCGCTGCCGCCAGCATGGGACTGATCAGACTTTCCAGATCATAGGCCAGCCGCGACAGCGACAGCGCCCTTGTATAGTCCTTCTCCTCCGTCAGGATGTCGGGAATGGTCGCCTGGAAGGTCGGGGTAAAGCCCGCCGATGCCGACTGGAGAACGAAAATCAGCACATAGACCTGCCAGACCTCCGTTACGAAGGGCAGCGCCAAAGCGACCGCTGCACGGACCAGATCGAGGCTGACCAGCATCGCCCGGCGGGGCAGGCGTTCAGCAAAGGCACCGGCGACCGGTGCCACGCCGACATAGGCCAGCATCTTGATGGCCAGGGCCGTCCCAAGCACAACACCGGCATCGGCACCGGCCAGATCATAAGCCAGTAACCCCAGCGCAACGGTGGCAAGGCCCGTCCCGATCAGCGCGATGACCTGAGCCATGAAAAGGTGACGGTAAGTCCGGTTCTGCAAGACCTGTAGCATCGCACACCTGTTTCGTGGACGGGGTCCGTGGGTCAATGGTTACGCCCGTTCACGCCTGCACGCCAAGCCCGAGGCCGCAATGCCGAAATGCTTCAAGCGCTTGGCCACGATTGACCGTGGGCAGACGTTGGGCTATCCCAGGATCGTCAAGGAAACGCCACGTGAAGGCCAATCAGGCCGTGGTCTTCCCTCATGTCGTTGGTGGCCGCAGGATGTCAAAGCGCCCCTTGCTAAAACCCTTCCGGGTCATCGCCCTGCTGGTGATGGCAATGGGGTTGTTGTCATTCGCCCACCATGGCAGCACGGCGCACCTTCCCCTGCAACTCCTCGCCGGGCAGGACCATCATGGTCATTGGCACGACGAGGATGGCTATGAATTGTGGGACGATCATGATTCCGGCCATGCGGCCAGCCACAATTCCGGTGACCATTCGCATGTGGCCATGACCGGCCTGCCGCCGCCTGTCACGGTGGCTCCCGTCATGTTCCGCATCGACTGGCAGGGAGGAGGTGCGGCGGCACCCTACGCCTCGCCGCTTTATTCCCTGGAGCGCCCACCCCGTTCCGTTCGTGTCGTTTGACTATGACCGCGCATTACGGCGCGGTTTCCTGCATCACACGAATGAACGGAACCTCAACCCATGTACGGGCTTCCATCGAAGGCCGGGCGGCATGTTGCCGTCCTGTGGCCGCGATCCCTGTTGCTTGCGTTGTTGGGCATGGCACTGGCGTTGATCTTCGGCCATGAAGACGCGTTGGCCCATGCCGTAACGCATGGCGACAAGGGCTATATCCAGGAGATCACGGGCGTGCATCTCCTGCCCTTCCTCTATCTGGGCGCCAAGCACATGGTGACCGGGTATGACCACATCCTGTTCCTGTTCGGCGTCGTCTTCTTCCTGTATCGACTGAAGCATGTCGCCCTCTATGTCAGCCTGTTCGCCGTGGGCCATTCCACGACGATGCTGCTGGGGGTGCTGTTTGACACCAATGTCAACGGCTACCTGATCGATGCCATCATCGGCCTGTCGGTGGTCTACAAGGCCCTGGACAACCTGGGTGCCTATCAGCGCTGGTTCGGGTTCCAGCCCGATACCAAGGCAGCGACGCTGGTCTTCGGGCTGTTCCATGGGCTGGGCCTGGCCACCAAGATCAGAGAATATGATGTGGCACCGGATGGTCTGATCACCAACCTACTGGCCTTCAATGTCGGGGTGGAGATCGGCCAGCTTCTGGCCTTGGGTGCCATCCTGATCGCCATGGGCTATTGGCGTCGCACGGCCAGTTTCTGGCGCCACGCCTACACAGCCAACGTTGCGATGATGACGGCCGGTTTCATGCTGATCGGGTATCAGTTGACCGGCTGGGTCGTCGCATCCTGAGAAGGGTCTAAGATCATGTTCAACAGCAATATCCCCACCCAGGCGGAGTTGCCGACCTCCCGGCAACTTCTGCGCTCAACGGCCATCGCCCTGGTCACAGCCGTGGTCCTGCTGGTCACCGTGGTGCTGCCATCGGAATATGCCATCGATCCCACCGGTATCGGCAAGGTGCTGGGCCTGACGGAAATGGGAGAGATCAAGGCCGACCTGGCTGCGGAGGCAGAAGCCGATGCCAAGGCCGACCAGGAGCAGGTGCCGCCACGGCCCGATCCCAACCCGTAATCCATCACGGATGTAACCGACGACAACCCGACGCTCCGGCATGCCTTCGGGCCCGGCGCGTCTCATGGATATGAAGGATGCATTGAATGCTGAAGCCGTTTCTGATCGCTGCCAGCCTATGCCTGCTGCCCGTCGCCGCTCTGGCCCATGCCGACCATATGCATGGCGAGGCGGAGAAGACAGACGAAATGACCGTGACGCTGGCCCCTGGCCAGGGGGCGGAGGTGAAGGTTGTGATGAAGGCAGGGGCCAAGCTGCACTTCTCCTGGAAGGTTGAGGGTGGCGTAGTCAATTTCGACACGCATGGCGAGTCCTTCGCCGCTCCTGACAAGACGCATTCCTATGAGAAGGGCCGCGGCGTTGCCAGTGACGAGGGCGAAATCGTCGCCGCCTTTGACGGCAAGCATGGCTGGTTCTGGCGCAATCGAGGCGACACGGACGTCACCGTTACGGTGCGCGCTACCGGCGACTACACCGACTTCAAACGCGCTATGTAAAAATTGAAGGCCCCGCTGCGCCATCACGCAGCGGGGCCACTTGAAGAGGAGTGAGGCCGCGCCTGCTCGCGGGGGGCTATTGTACAGGCGGCAGATACAGATCCTGGTAGAAGCCGGTCGATCCTCAGCGCAAAGCCGATCAATCAATTCGGCGTCAGCCCCCGTCTCCGAACCGCCACACCGGCACGCCCATCTTGCGGGCCTTGTCGGTAAGGTTCTGGGTGATGCCGGAACCTGGAAAGGCGATGAGGCCGATGGGCAGGGTTTCCAGCATCTGGTCATTGCGGCGGAAGGGGGCTGCCTTTTTGTGGCGGGTCCAGTCGGGCTTATAGACGATCTGGGGGACGCGACGGTTCTCGGCCCAGCAGGCGGCGATGCGCTCCGCCCCCTTGGGGCTGCCGCCATGCAGCAGGACCATGTCGGAATGTTTTGCATGGACCTTGTCCAGCGCTGCCCAGATGCGGTTGACATCGTTGCACTCCGCCCCGCCGGTGAAGGCCACCTTGGGGCCGGGGGGCAGCAGCAGGTTGGTGTCGGCATGGCGGCGGGCGGCGATATGGTCGCGGCTGTCGATGATCGCCGCCGTCAGGGTGCGGTGGTTCAGTTGTGAGCCCTGGCGTGGGCGCCAGGTGGAGCCGGTCAGGGCCTCGTACATCTCGGCGGCAGCGTCGCGGAAGAACTCGAAGGCATTGCGGCGTTCGATCAGGCCCAGCCCTTCGGCGGTCAGGCGTTCCAGCTCGACAGAGCGGATTTCTGAGCCGTCCTGTTCGGTCTGGCTGCGCTGCTGGGATTGTTCGTTGGTGTCCAGGTCACGCTCAAGGCTGCCGATGCGGCGGTGGAAGACATTGACACAGGCCCAAAGCAGGTCGTCCAGGTCATCCTCCAGCCGGGTGCCGGTCAGCAACCCGGCCAGCGTCTCCAGGCAAGCCCCGATCTCGGCTCTGGCCTGATCGGCCTCCGGCAAAGGGCGCGGGTCGGGCTCGTCCTGGAAGGGGCGATAGCCGTAGAGCTGCAATTCCTCCAGCAGATGGCCGGACGGGGCGGCCTCCGTAAGGCCGTCGGTGGCGGGGAATGGGGATGTCGTGTGGCGTGTCAGCATGGCGGTCACCGGATTTGTGGGCCGCGCCGGTCGCGGCCTTCCTGGGGAGCGCCCGCCAGGGTTAAGCCCGGCCCCGCACCCCTTGCGGG
>CALRNG020000272.1:0-5665 GCA_943369495.1 Rhizobium sp. Q54 | reverse complement strand
GACGCGCCGCAGATGGATTTCATCTTCACCGTCTGCGACAACGCCGCAGGCGAAGTCTGCCCGGTATGGCCCGGCCATCCGATGACCGCGCATTGGGGCTTTCCCGACCCGTCGTCGGCAACCGGCACCGATGCGGAGAAGGCGGCCTTCACCGCCGACGTCTTTCGCCAGATCCAGCGTCGGCTGCAGCTGTTCATGAGCCTGCCGCTCGCGTCCCTGGACAAATTGGCGCTGAAGCGCAAGCTGGCGGAAATGGGCCAGCAGGGAGCCATGGCGTGACCGGCATCACCATCTATCACAATCCCGACTGCGGGACCTCACGCAACACGCTGTCAATGATCCGTAACAGCGGCGTGGAACCGACGGTGATCGAGTATCTGCAGACCCCGCCCACGCGTGAAACACTGGTGGACCTGATCGCCCGTATGGGCATGCCGGTGCGTGACCTGCTGCGGGAGAAGGGCACGCCCTATACTGAGCTGGGGCTGGATGATCCGGCTCTGTCGGATGAGGCCCTGTTGGATGCCATGATGGCGCACCCGATCCTGATCAACCGGCCTATCGTGATCACGCCGCTGGGCGTGCGCCTGTGCCGGCCGTCCGAACTGGTGCTGGACATCCTGCCCGATGCGCAGAAGGCCGCCTTTGCCAAGGAAGATGGCGAGGCCGTCGTGGATGCGGCTGGCAACCGTCTGCGTTGATCGGCCCCGTTTTCAAAACCCGTTTCCAAGGTCCGCCATCGTGAGCCAAGCCGCACCCACCCGCCGCCTTTCCTTCCTCGACCGGTACTTGACCCTGTGGATTTTCGCCGCCATGGCGTTCGGCGTGGGGTTGGGCAGCCTGTTCGAAGGCCTGCCAGCCGCCCTCGACCGGCTGTCGGTGGGCACCACCAACATTCCCATCGCCATCGGCCTGATCCTCATGATGTATCCGCCGCTGGCCAAGGTCCGGTATGAGGAGTTGCATCAGGTTTTCGCCGACAAGCGCATCCTGGCCCTGTCGCTTGTGCAGAATTGGGTGATCGGACCGGTCCTGATGTTCGCCCTGGCGGTTATCTTTCTGCATGACCAGCCCGATTACATGACCGGTCTGATCCTCATCGGGCTGGCCCGCTGCATCGCCATGGTCCTGGTCTGGAACCAGCTTGCCTGCGGATCGAACCAGTATGTGGCGGGGCTGGTGGCCTTCAACTCGATCTTCCAGATCCTGTTCTTCAGCGTCTATGCCTGGTTCTTCTTAGGGTTCCTGCCGCCGCTGCTGGGGCTGGAGGGCAGCGTCATCGACGTCTCCTTCTGGACCATCGCCGAGGCGGTGCTGATCTATCTGGGCGTGCCCTTCCTGGCAGGCTTCCTGACCCGAAAGGTCCTGATCCGCGCCAAGGGAGAGAACTGGTACGAGAACCGGTTCCTGCCGCGCATCTCCCCCATCACGCTGGCAGCCCTGCTGTTCACCATCGTCGCCATGTTCAGCCTGAAGGGGGGCGATGTCATCCGGCTGCCCCTGGATGCGCTGGCCATTGCGGTGCCGCTGACGCTGTATTTCTTCATCATGTTCCTGGTCAGCTTTGCCATGGGCCGTCTGATCGATGCCGACTATCCGCGCGCCACGTCGGTCGCCTTCACGGCGGCGGGCAATAATTTTGAGCTGGCCATTGCCGTGGCCATCGCCGCCTTCGGGCTGGCGTCGCCGGTGGCCTTCGCCGCCGTCATCGGGCCGCTGGTGGAGGTGCCGGTGCTGATCCTGATGGTGCAACTGGCCCTGTGGCTGGGCCGGCGCTGGTATCCGGCCACGGCACCGGCCAAGGGGTGAGAGCCATGAACCGCCTGCGCACCCTCTCCAATCCGACCCATTTGCCGGCCCTCGACCCGGCCTATGCCCATCATTGCCCCGCCCTGGGGCTGGGGCCACTTGACCACAAGCCTCGCATCCTGCTGCTCTACGGGTCGCTCCGCGACCGATCCTTTTCCCGTCTGGCGGTGGAAGAAGCGGCCCGGCTTCTGGAATATTTCGGAGCCGAAACGCGCATCTTCGACCCGTCCGACCTGCCCTTGCCCGATCAGGTGAAGGGCGACGATCATCCGGCGGTGCGGGAACTGCGGGAACATTCCATCTGGTCGGAAGGTCAGGTCTGGTGCAGCCCTGAACGCCACGGCCAGATCACCGGCATCATGAAGGCCCAGATCGACCACCTGCCCCTGGCCATGGGCGGCATCCGCCCCACCCAGGGCCGCACCCTGGCGGTGATGCAGGTGTCGGGCGGATCGCAGAGCTTCAACGCCGTCAACACCCTGCGCATCCTGGGCCGCTGGATGCGGATGGTCACCATCCCCAACCAGTCCAGCGTCGCCAAGGCCTTCCAGGAATTCGACGAGGCTGGCCGCATGAAGCCGTCTGCCTATTACGACCGTATCGTCGATGTCATGGAGGAGCTGGTGCGCTTCACCGTGCTGCTGCGCCCCCATGCTGACCGGCTGGTGGATCGCTATTCGGAACGCCGGGAAGCTGAAAAGCCCGTCGATACCGCGACCGATCTGGCGACATTGGCCATCGGTGGCGGGCCGGGCCGGGCGTCATGACGGGGCGTGAGGTCGATGTCGCCATCATCGGCGGTGGGCAGGCGGGGCTGGCCACCGCCTATCACCTCCGCCGGGCCGCCATCGACTTCGTCATCCTGGATGGCGAGCCGGCACCGGGTGGGGCATGGCGGCATGCCTGGGACAGTCTGCGCCTGTTCTCCCCCGCCGCCTACAGTTCGCTGCCGGGCTGGCCGATGCCGCCGGGTGGCGATGATTACCCGTCCCGAGACGCCGTCATTGACTATCTGACCCGGTATGAGCAGCGCTACACCCTCCCTGTTGAGCGGCCCGTTCAGGTCCAAGCGGTCATGGGTGACGGAGACCGGCTGCGGATCGAGACCGATAAGGGTTCCTGGCGGGCGAGGGGCGTGGTCATGACCACGGGCACCTGGCGCCACCCGCACGTCCCGCACTATCCAGGGCAAGAAATGTTCGAGGGACAGCAACTCCATTCCGCCCATTACAGCGGGCCCGACAGGTTTGCCGGGCAACGGCTGCTGGTGGTCGGAGGCGGCAATTCCGGAGCACAGTTGCAGGCTGAATTGTCGCTGGTAGCCCATCCAACCTGGGTGACGGAGCGCCCCCCGGTCTTCCTGCCCGATAATGTCGACGGCAGGGTTCTTTTCCAGCGGGCGACCGCCCGTATCAAGGCGTTTCAGGAAGGGCGCGCGCCGGATGCACCGCCCGGTGGGCTGGGCGACATCGTCATGGTTGCCCCGGTCAAGGCGGCACGGGATCGCGGCAATCTGGGCAGTGTGCGGCCCTTCGCCCGTTTCACCCGAACAGGCGTCCTGTGGACCGACGGCACGCAGACTGATATCGACACCGTGATCTGGTGCACGGGCTTCCGCCCCGCCCTGGACCCGGTTGCTGGATTGGGGCTGATCGAGGCCGATGGAACTGTGGCGCTGGACGGCACCCGCTGCCACCGCAACCCCAAACTGTGGTTCGTCGGGTATGGTACATGGACCGGCCCCGGTTCCGCGACACTGATCGGCGTGGGCCGCAGCGCCCGCAATACCGCTGCGGAGATTGCCGCGGCACTGACATCCGGCACTCCCGTCAAGAGCTGAAACCACCCGGCGATTGGGCCGTTCCTCTTTGTGATACGCCAGCGGGCATCGGGTCAAGCGACCTCCAGGCCGCCACGCTGCCGCCCGAAGTTCCAGGTCACACCATCCCCGCTGATGATCCCCGACACAGGCTGCCCTATATGCCGCTCCAACACGGGCCGCCAGGGTGCCAGGGTGAAGTCCCGGCTGCGCTCGATCAGGGCCAGTTTCTCGCTGGCAAGGGTCACGGCCCGGCGGTAGGTGCCTTCGACGGGTTGGCCACGGGAAAGGCTGGCATAGGGCAGGCCCAGCTCGTCAGACAGTTGGCCGGCAACCCGCAGCAACTCCCGCCGCCGCAGGGTTGCCAGCAGGTCGGCGCGGTAGAAGAAGGTTCGGCCTTGTTCCTCGCGGGCCAGATCCTCGACCATCAGCCATTGTCGGCGGCGGTCCTGGGCGTCACGGACCTCTCGACCGAAACCAGCATCGCGCAGGGGTGCTGGGTTTAGGGCGAGCAACTCGCGGTCCAGCCAGGTGGCACCGTCGGTGGTGATCTGCTGTTCCAACGGTAGGGTGGAGAGAACCCGAACGGTGACCAGATTGAGCCGGGCCTGGGTGCGCTCATAGTCGGCGACGCGGTCCAGATGGTCGGGTTGGATGATCCAGGTGCCGTCCGGTTCGCGGGTGACGGCATTCGTCAGACGGCGCATCGCCTCCAGCCGCCGGACATGCGTTTCGGCAAAGGCCTCGCTGGCCGTGGGATCATGGCGCAGATGGATGTCGACGCTGTATCGGCCATCATTGGCCGCGGCGATATCCATGATGCGGCGATCCATGGGGCGCGGTTCCGTGGCATGCGGCTCCACACGCAGGATGCTGCCCAACGGTGTTGGCTCCGTCGCCTCACCCTTGCCGATATCGACATAGTGGGTGCGCCCATCGGTGGCGTCGATGATCAGATAGTGGCGGTCATTCACCTCATCCGACAGGCCGCGCGCGATGACACGGCCTGTGATGGGCGGAGCGTTGGCGGCACCAGGATCATGGATGAGCAGATCACCCGGCGCGCGGGTCTGGTTCTGCGCGGCCAGTTCCCGATGCAGGGTCTTGATGATATCGCCGCGCTCACCCATGCGGCGCAGGGTGGTTTCCAGGTCAGGGTCGAGCCGCCATTGGCCCACGCCCAGGTCCTCGGCCAGACCTAACCGCTCCAGCTTGCGCAGACGGCCTGTCCGCAGGGCCTGCTGAAACGGGTCCTGGTCGCGGCCCGACACGAGCTGATCCGGCCCCCGGTCCCGAAGCAGACGCCGGTCCAGGCTGGTGAGCCGTTCCTGTTCCACCTCCCGGCGCAGCTTTTCCTGGACCTCCAGGTCGGTGCGGGGACCCAGATCCAGGCTGACGATCTCAGCGGCGCGCTCGCGCATGCCCTGGGACAGATATTCCCGAGCGATGATCAGGTCCTTGCCGCGATCATCTTTGCCCCGGACGATGACGTGGCTGTGGGGGTGGCCGGTGTTGTGGTGATCAACCGCCACCCAATCGAGCCGGGTGTCCAGGTCCTGTTCCATCTGCGCCATCAGGCGGCGGACAAGGGGCTTCAGGTCGTCATACTGGTCACCATCTTCGGCCGAGACGATGAAGCGGAACTGGTGGCGGTCGCCGTCAGCACGGTCAAGGAATGCCCGTCCGTCCAGTTTGTCCTGGTCGGCTCCATAGAGCTGACCCGCCTGTCCCTCACGGGTGACGCCATCGCGCTGGATATAGCGCAGATGGGCGCGGGCGCCGGCCATGCCCTTGCCCGCCAGTTTGACGATCCGGGACTTGATGATCACGCGCCGCTGCCGAAAGGCTGCAAACTGGTCGCGCGAGGCCAGCACCCGGCCCACACCGGCACCTCGTCCGATCCGGCTGCCATCGAAACGGCCGGACCGGCGGGTAATGCTGAGCGGCCCACCCCGTGCAAGAACGGTCGCCGCCAGCACCCGGTTCAGGAAGCGTTTGCCGCGCCGCCCGGAGGCACTGCGCATGCGGCCCAGACGG
>CALRNG020000271.1:0-5679 GCA_943369495.1 Rhizobium sp. Q54 | reverse complement strand
GGGTTGCGGCATCCTGCCCGGCGCGCAGCCGCGCCATCCAGCGGGCGGCCTGTTCCAGATCATGGTCGGCGGGCCGGGTCATGACGCCCCCCGCGCACCGGTGCGCCGTGCCAGATGGATCAGGGCACGCTCCACATGGCGGGTGACGGCCCCCACCTCGATCCCCAGCTTGGCCGCAATGTCGCGATGGCTCAACCCCTCGACCCGGCACAGCAGAAAGGCATCGCGGCAGACGGGGTCCAGTTCGGCCAGCGCCGCCTGGACATGGCCCAGGCGCTGACGCGCCGCGACCACGCGTTCGGGTGTCGCGACATCATCGCTGCCGGCCTCCATCCCGTCGTCCAACGGCACATGCCTTCCCCCGGCCCGGGCCTGATCGCGCCGGAAATTGTCGGTCAGCAGGTTGGCGGCGGCGCGCAGCAGGAAGCCTTTCCAGTTGGCGATGCCGGTGCGGGGCGCGGTGGCCGCGATGACGCGGGAATAAACCTCCTGCACATGGTCCTCCGCATCCTGCGGACAGGGCAGGCGGTTACGGAAATAGGCCTGCAAAAGGTCACGGTGCCGGGGCAGCGCTGTTTCCAGCATCTCCACCCCCAGCACCCCTTCCGCCTCCGCGCCCGCCATATCCGCCCCATCCGGCATTCCTGGACTGGTAGCGGGTTAGCATGCGGACGGTGTCAGTTTCGTGACGCGCGATTCAGCCTGCCTGTTGCGGATCACAACGCATAGGTCAGGTCGCCGATAGAGACGCGGATGGGATGAAGGGGCGACGTTTCTTTGAAGGTGTCAAGGCGGCCCTCAGTCGCCAGCCTTCAATCCGTAAAAGGTCAAACCTTCGGCGGATTGGTATCAATCCGGCCCCTGGGCGCGCCAGCTCAGCCACCGCACATCGTAAGTCACCTCCACGGGCCGCGTTGCATCCAACCCGCGCATGGCGCGGCGCAGGGTGGCGGGCGACAGGCGGGTGGGGGCATAATCAGCGCCGATACCGCGCAGGGACAGCAGGAAATGGCGGGCATCGGCGTGGTGCTCCACGAAATCCTGCCGCTCCACGCGCCCGCCCGGCCCCAGCCAGCGTGACAGGGTGGCAGCATCGGGATAGGCCGGACCCGCCCCCCTTGCCCCGGCCGCCGCCAGGGCCGCGCGCCATTGCGCGAACGTATCCACGCCCAATGTCGCGACACAGAGCCGCCCGCCGGGCCGCAGCAGCCCCCGCCACGCAGACAGGGCACGGGCTCCATCGGGAAACCATTGCAGCGCCAGGGTGGAACAGATCAGGTCGAACGGTCCTTTTGTCGCCGGCGCCTCCCCATCCATGGCGGCAACCGACAGGCGGGGATCAGCGGACAGGCGGCTGCGGCAGGCGGCCGCCATGCCGGGCGCGATGTCGGTGGCCAGCCAATGCGCCGCCTGTGGCAGGCGGGCCAGCGCCGCCGCCGTCAGCAGCCCCGTGCCACACCCGATCTCCAGCACCCGCGCGCCAGCGGGCAAATCAAGGGCCGCCAGCCTTTCTGCCATGGCGGCGGCGATGCGCGCCTGCACCCTTGCCGAGGCGTCATAACGCGGTGCCGCGCTGGCAAAGCGCCGGGCCACGGCGCGCTTATCCAGCTCGTTCAGCATTGTGCCGCCAGGGAGACTATATGGTCGGCACACAGGCCCGGATGGCTGATCGGCAATGCATGGCCGGCGGTTGGCACCATCACCGGGTCGGGGAAACTGCCCCGCGACTGAACCGGCGGCACGATCAGGTCATACTCGCCACACAGGGCGACATGCGGGACGGAAAGGGCCGCAAAGGCGGCCCGCGCATCAATGCTGCCCAACAGGTCCAGACCCTGGGCCAGGGTTTCGGCATCAGGAAGATCACCGGGCAGCGGCAGACCCGCGCGATCATGGAAATCCCCCAGCACCGCCGCCGGATCGGCCAGCAGCCGACGGCGCATCTGCGTCAGGATACGGGGATGGGTGCCGGCGGGAAAGTCGGGGGTGGCCGTGAAGCGGGTAAAGCCGTTAATGGCGACGAAGCCAGCCAGCGTCGGGCCATGGGTCAGCAGCCAGGCAGACCCCAGGGAATGGCCGATACCGACGATGGGGCGTCCCGTCCCCTCCAGCGGCACCTCTGTCACCATATCCGCCACCACCACCACACCCCGCGCGCACAGTTCGGCGCGGACAAGGTCCCACAGGCGGGGCGTGCCGGCCCAGCCATGCACGAACAGGAACAGAGGCCGGGTCATCAGGGCAAGCCCATTCCCGGCGGCGGTAGACAGGACAGAACGGTCAGCAACTGCCCGGCCGTATGATCATCCAGGGCCGCCGACAGCGACAGGCGCAGGCGCGAGGTGCCGACCGGCACGGTCGGCGGGCGGATGGCGACGGCCAGGAAGCCGGCCATTTCCAAAATCTGCTGCAGGCCCAGGGCCGCCTGTTCAGTGCCGGCAATGACGGGGATGATCTGGGTGCTGCTGGCCCCGGTATCATAGCCGATACCCTGCACCGCCATGCGCACGGCGTCCGCCATGCTGGCCAGCCGCATGCGTTCCATATCCAGCGACGGGATCACATCCAGCGCCGCATCCAGCGCACCTAGCACCGCCGGCGGCGGGGCCGTGGTATAAAGGAACCCGGCGCAACGGTTGGTCAGATAGTCGATCAGCAGGCGCGAGCCCGCGACATAGGCCCCGAACCCGCCAAACGCCTTGCCCAGGGTACCCATGGTGACGGCGATGCGGCCCGGCAGTTCCGCTGCCAGCCCCCGCCCCTCCGGCCCCAGAACACCGATGGCATGCGCCTCATCCAGATAAACGGGCGCGCCATAGCGGTCGGCAAGATCGGCGATGGCGGCAAGATCGGCACGGTCGCCATCCATGCTGAAAACGGACTCGGTCACCACCAGGCGGGGGCCGGTGCCTTCCTTCAGCAGATCTTCCAGATGGTTCAAGTCATTATGCCGGAACCGCCTGGCTTTCACCCCGTGCGCGAAGGCGCCGTTCAGGATGCTGGCATGGGATAGCCGGTCGACCAGCAGTTCGGCGTCGGCGCCCAGCAGTTCGGCAAGGGCGGGCAGAAGCGTGGCATTGGCCTGAAAGCCCGTGCCGAACAGCAGGGCGGCTTCGGTGCCCAGAAAGGCGGCCAGCTTTTCTTCCACCTGCGCATGCGCGGTGAGAGTACCGCTGATCAGACGCGAGGCGCCGCTGCCGGCCCCAAAGCGGGCCACGAATTCGGCGGCACGGTCGATGATGCCGGGGTCCTGGGCCAGACCCAGATAATCGTTGGAGGCGACATCGATCAGGACATTGCCGTCGGGCAGGCGCAGGCGGATACCGTCGCGGTCATAGGCGCGCAAGGTCCGGCGGCGGCCCGCCAGGTCCAGCGCGTCCAATGCCTGTGCCGCCAGCATGTCCAGCCAGCCGGCAGCCCCACTCATGGGTGACCCCGTTCCAGAACGCGGGTGATCGCCCCCGTCAGACGCATCACATCCTCCTCCGTCGCCGTAAAGGCCGGTGTGAGATACAGAATATCGCGGAACGGCCGGATCCACACCCCCTCAGCCACCAAAAGTCGCTTCAAGCCGCGTAAATCGCCAATTCTATCCATTTGCACCACACCAATGGCGCCCAGGGTGCGGACATCGACAACACCAGGAAGGCCGCGGCAGGGCGCCAGCCCTGCGGCCAGCCAACCGTTGATGGACGCAACCTGATCCATACGGCCGTGTGATTCGAACAGGTCCAGCGAGGCATTGGCCACCGCACAGGCCAATGCATTGCCCATATAGGTGGGCCCATGCATCAATGCTGCCATGGGATCATCCGACCAGAAGGCATCGAACACGCGGGCGCGGGCGATGGTGGCTGACAAGGGCAGGGTGCCGCCGGTCAGCGCCTTGGACAGGGTGACAATGTCGGGCACCACCCCCGCCGCCTCGCACGCAAACATCGTGCCTGTGCGACCGAAGCCTGTGAAAATCTCATCAAAGATCAGCAGCAGACCGTAGCGGTCGGCCAGGTCGGCCAAGCTGCGCAGGACCGACGCGTCATGGAAGACCATGCCGCCCGCGCCCTGCACCAGCGGTTCCACCAGGATGGCGGCGATCTGTCCCGCGTGGCGGTCCAGAAAGCTTTCCAGCGCCGCCACGCTTTCGCCGTCACGCGGCAGGGGCTGCACGAAATGTTCCGGCAGCAACCCGGTGAACAGGGAATGCATCCCCTCCTCCGGGTCGCAAACGGCCATGGTGGCGATGGTGTCGCCATGATAGCCGCCGGTGAAGGACAGGATCTTGGACCGCCCCCGCTCGCCTTTGTTCAGCCAATATTGGATCGCCATTTTCATGGCGACCTCCACGGCCACCGACCCGCTTTCGGCGAAGAACACCCGCTCCAGGTCGCCGGGCAAAAGCTTGGCCAACCGGGTGGCCAGGGTTAAAGCCGGTTCATGGCTGAGGCCGCCGAACATCACATGCGGCATACGCGCGGCTTGTGCCTCCAGGGCCGCACGCAAATGCGGGTGGTTATAGCCGTGGCAGGCCGTCCACCAGCTGGCGATACCGTCGATCAGCACGCGCCCGTCAGCCAGATGGATGCGCGTGCCGTCGGTCGCCACCACGGGCAGCGGCGGATCGGCATGTTTCATCTGGCTGTAGGGCAGCCAGATATGCCGCATGCCTTCATTCAGCCAGCCGGGGCTGCCCGTCATGCGCGGGGGTCCGCTTCCACCTCGACCTGCATCGACCGCAGGCCCAGCTTCTGGAACAGCTTCACGTCGCGCTGCTGCGCCGGGTTCGGCGTGGTCAGCAGGCGTTCGCCGTAGAAAATGGAATTGGCGCCGGCGGCAAAGCACAAGACCTGCATCTCATCGCTCATATCCTCACGCCCCGCCGACAGGCGGACGACGCTGGCCGGCATGGTGATGCGGGCAACGGCGATGGTGCGCACGAACTCGATGGGATCGACCTGATCGGCCTTATCCAGCGGCGTGCCTTCCACCTTGACCAGCAGGTTGATCGGCACGCTGTCCGGGTGCTGCGGCAGGGTGGCCAGCGTGCGGATCAGGCTGGCACGGTCCTCCCGCCCCTCCCCCAACCCCATGATGCCGCCGCAGCAGACATTGATGCCCGCACTGCGCACCGCGTCCAGCGTGTCCAGGCGGTCCTGGTAGGTGCGGGTGGTGATGATGTTGCCGTAATGCTCTGCCGAGGTGTCCAGATTGTGGTTGTAGTAATCCAGACCCGCATCCTTCAGCTTCAGCGCCTGATCAGGGCGCAGCATGCCGAGCGTGACGCAGGTTTCCATGCCCATGGCCTTCACGCCCTCCACCATGGCGCAGACCGTGTCCAGGTCCTGATCCTTGGGTGAGCGCCAGGCGGCACCCATGCAGAAGCGCGACGCCCCCTGCTCCTTGGCGGCGCGCGCCTCGGTCAGGACCTTTTCCACCTGCATCAGCTTGGAGGCCTTGAGGCCCGTGTCAAACTGCGCCGATTGCGGGCAGTAATTGCAATCCTCCGGGCAGCCGCCGGTCTTGATCGACAGCAGCGTGGAGATCTGCACCTCGTTGGCGTCGAAGAACTGCCGGTGCAGGGTCTGCGCACGGTAGAGCAGGTCCATGAAGGGCAGATTGAACAGGGCCTCCACCTCGGCCTGGCTCCAATCATTGCGGATCGGATTGCCGGCCAGGGCGGCG
>CALRNG020000270.1:0-5685 GCA_943369495.1 Rhizobium sp. Q54 | reverse complement strand
CCCATCATGGCCGCCGACAGCCGGGCCTCCTCCTCGCTCAGCGGCGGCTTGGGCCAGTTCGGACCCAACGCCGCGTTCGGCCCCACCTGCCCGAACATGTAGGGCAGTTCGCTGGCGTGAAAGGCCGCAAGGTTGCGTTGCTTCTGCGCTGGCGTGCTGTGCCGGAAATAATAGAGATAAGCCGGCTGCCCCACCGCCGCTTGTTGGCGCACGATATTCTGCGCGGCCCAGCCGTATAGCCCGTCGCGAATGGAGGCGGCGGCATCCTCCTTCGGATCGTCCCCGGGATAAAGCGCCAGATAGGCCGCCGCCCGTTCCCCGAACCGTGCGCGGATATCGGCCTGATATTCCGCCTTGGTGGCGGGAATATTCTTCGGCACCAGAAAGGGCAGCGACCGGATTTCCCCTTCGTTGAAGCCGGCCAGGACGGCGACCTTGGCCTGCTCCCCCTTGGCGAACGTGTCGGCCAACTGCCTTGTCAGGACGGCCCCGTCGATCACCGGCTCCGGCGCCCATCCCGTGGCCAGGCCCGCGTTGAACAGGGTTACCAGATCGGCGGCGCGCAGCGATGCAGCATCGCTGACCCCCGCCATCTTGCCCAGTGCCGTACCCATCGCCTCTGCCGACGGCAGACCCAGCGTCTCGTCGCGTAAGGCGCGGTAGGACGGCATATAGCCGCTTTGCACGATGGCGGCCCGGAACAGACCCTGGGCCTTCGGGCTGGCCATGAGGGCGATGACCGACAGGCCGCCGGCGGATTCCCCGGCGATGGTCACCTTGGCCGGATCACCGCCGAACGAGGCGATATTGTCGCGGACCCAGCGCAACGCCTCGATCTGGTCCAACAGCCCGTAATTGCCCGACAGCCTGTCCGGCTGTTCGGCACTCAACGCCGGATGCGCCAGAAATCCCAGCAGCCCCAGCCGGTAATTGATGGAAACCACGATCACGCCCTTCTGCGCGATCCTGGTCCCATCATAAAGCGGCTCTGAACTGCTGCCGCCCACCAGCGCCCCGCCATGGATCCAAATCATGACGGGCAGGCCCTTGGCCCCCGCCGGTGCCCAGACATTCAGGCTCAGGCAATCCTCGGCCATCGGGGCCATGCCGCCATAATAGAGACTGGTCGGCACGGGCGGCGGTTGCAGGCAGGCGGGGCCGAAATTCTTCGCCTCGCGCACGCCCTGCCACGGACGCGCCGGCACCGGTGGACGCCAGCGCTGCGAACCCGTCGGCGGCTCGGCATAGCGAATGCCCTTGAAGGACAGGACCCCGTCGCCCGACACGCCCTGCAACACGCCATGGCCGATAAGGACCTGCGGGTCGGCAATGGCCAGGGCCGGCAGACCCGCGACCAACCCGGCGCAGAGGCTGGCAAAGGCCAGCCACCGGCGCATGCCGCGCAACGCCCTTACCACAGATTATATCCCAGCCGGATACCCACCGTCAGCGGTCGGGTGACCGCATGGCGGCTATAGACGAAGGCTTCCGGGTGGACATAGGTGACGGCATTGCGGTCGGTCAGGTTCTCGCCATAGAGCGTGACCGTCAGATCATCGAAGGTGACGCCCGTCTGCAGGTTCAGCAGCGTGTAGGCATCGGTGCTGGCATAGGTCGGGCGTGGGACGGTCGGCCTGCCCGGCGTGTTGGGGAACCCGACCGGGAATGAACCGACATGCTGGATCTGGAAGCTGGTGAAGGCCGGCTTGTCATTGAGAACCGTGAAGCTATAGGTGCCGAAGAACGACCCCTGCAGATGCGGCGATGCCAGCCGTGACCCGTCGACGGCACCGGAAATCTGCGCCTCCTGCGTGGACAGCTTCGTTACCTTGGCATTATTCAAGGCGGCGTTCAGACCCAGGGTCAGGCCTCTCGCGGGGCGCAAGGTCACTTCCGCTTCCAGACCCTTGCTGACCGCCTGGCCTATATTGGTGGCGAACTGCACGCTGTCCGACACGCGGTTGGCCTGCACCTGCAGGTTCGACCAGTCAATATAATAGGCGGCGAGGTTGGCCGTCAGCTTACCATCCAGCCAGGTGCCCTTGATGCCCGCCTCGTAATTAGTCAGATCATCGGAACTGGCGCCGCCCGGGATGACCAGATCGCTGGGGTTGAGCGTGCTGACGCTGCCGGCGCGGACATTGAAGACGGGCGTGCGATAGCCGGTGGATACCGTCGTATAGAGCGTCATGTTGCGCGACGGCTCATAGGACAGGCTGGCCTTCCAGGAGGATTTCTCCGTCGAGGGATAATCGCGGGTCACCGGTGCCGTGGGCACCAGCGTCAGCGGGCCGCGGATGCCACCCAGCGCATAGGTGAAATAGGCGGAATTGAAGCCCGACAGCACATCCACCGTCGTCTTGTACTTGCCATAGCGCAGGCCGCCGGTGGCCGACAGTTTGTCGGTGACATGGAAGGTCAGTTCCCCGAAACCTGCCAGTTCATAGGAACTGGCGTCCGTCTCGCTGGCAAAGAAGGTGCCGTCCGGCCTCAGGCCCGTAATGCCGCGCGTGGCCAGGAAATTCGGTCGCGAGGCCTGACGGGCGTCCAGATACTGTTGACGATCCAGGTAATAGCCGCCGACCGTCCATTCAAACCGCCCGCCGCTTTCGGAAACCAGCCGCGTTTCCTGCACCAGGGTCTTCCAGATGCCGGTATTGAACAGGTCATAGGGGATGGCAAGGTTGAAGGTACCCGACAGATCGACGTCGAAATGCCCCTTCTGGTGGCCATAGCTGGTGGAACTGGTTAGGTGCGCCCAGTCGAATTCATAATCCAGCGTCGCATTACATTGCTGGGTCTTGGAGGTATAGAGGTCCGGCATGGTCGTGTAGCGCTTGCGCTTGCCCAGCGACGGAGTGACCAGTGAGGCGTCCTTGGGCTGGCTGTCCTCATACAGCGCCATCAGCTTCACGCTCAGCCGGTCCGAAGGCTGCCACATCAGCATGGCGCGTCCGCCCACACTTTCCAGCGTATTGGCGTTCTTCTTGCCGGTACCGGTATTCTCCACATACCCATCCTCGTGCCGGTAGAAACCGACCACGCGCAGGCCCAGCTTGTCCTCCACCACCGGCACATTCACCATGCCGTTGTACCGCTGGCGCAGACCGTTGGAGGCGGGCGTATAGCCCCCATCCACCGACAGCGCCTTGTCGGTTTTGCTCAGATCCGGGCTCTTGGTCAGGATGCGCAAGGCGCCCGACAGCGAACCCGACCCGAACAGTGTGCCCTGCGGCCCGCGCAGAAATTCCACCCGCTCCACATCGAACAGAGTGGGGTCCAGCGTTACCGAATTGCCAATAGTGGTCAGCGGCAGGTCGTTCAGATAGATGGTGGTGGTGCTTTGCAGCCCGGCATCATAGCCATTGACCGAGATGCCGCGTGTCGTGACGCTCAAATTGTTGTTACTGCGATTATCCATCACGACGCCGGGCGTTTCCTTGGCGATACCCTCGACGCCGACAATGCCCTTCTGGGTCAGTTCGGCCTGGGTGAAGGCCGTGATGGAAATCGGGACATCCTGCAACCGCTCGACACGGCGGGTCGCCGTCACCACGATCTCTTCCAGCACCACGCCCTCATTGGACGGGGCCTGGGCAAAAGCAGCGGACGCGACCGCCAGCAGCGCCGTTGCCGACGCCGCACAAGCTAGGTTTCTCAATGTGTCCTCCCTGTTTCGGCTGCGTCTTTGGTGACGCTTTTGCGCGAATGGACCGACGTTCTCATACCGTCCGGGGGTCGTCAATACTGACTGACACACAAGTCAGTATTATTTTTCGGCTGCTCATAAAATTGGTACAATCAATCAAAATATCTTGACCCGGCGATCGACCTCCCGATAATCCCTCCCTGCCCGCCCTCAACGGCGCCGCGCCTCGCCAGAAGCTGACAGGATTGGCTCATGTCTCCGATCGTCCACCGCCGGAATCTCGACTTCCTGCTTTACGAGGCTCTGGACTTCGACGCCGTGCTGGCGGCCCCGCCCTTCGCCACCTATGACCGCGCCGATATCGCCGCCGTCCTGGACACGGCGCAGGCTATCGCGGAGGAACAGTTTCTGCCCTGCGCCGCCGATCTGGACGCCCATGAACCGCATTTCTGCGATGGAGCCGTGCGGGTCGATCCGCGCGTGCGCCGTGCCCTGACGGCCTGCGCCGATGCCGGCCTGTTCTCGGCGGGCTTTGATCCTGATGTGGGGGGCCTGCGTCTGCCCATGACGGTGACGATGCTGATTAACGGCATCCTGGCCGCCGCCAACATCGGGATCGCCAATTATCAGCTTCTGACCGTGGCCGCCGCCAACATGCTGGCTACTTTTGGTACGGATAAACAGAAATCTCTGTACCTTCTGCCCATGCTGGCGGGCCGCTGGTTCGGCACCATGTGCCTGTCGGAACCGCAGGCGGGGTCGTCCCTGTCCGATATCCGTACCCGCGCCGAACCTCTGGACGGACGGCTGCACCGCATCACGGGCACCAAGATGTGGATCTCCGGCGGCGATCATGACCTCACGGAAAACATCGTCCATATGGTGCTGGCCCGCCGTCCTGACGGGCCGCCGGGTGTGAAGGGCCTGTCACTGTTCATCGTGCCGAAATACCGACTGAACCCCGATGGCATGCCCGGCCCTTTCAATAATATCGCGCTCGCCGGCCTGAACCATAAGATGGGGCAGCGTGGCACTACCAACTGCCTGCTGAATTTCGGCGAAGACGGCGATTGCCTGGGTTATCTGTTGGGTGAGGCGCACCAGGGTCTGGCCTGCATGTTCCACATGATGAACGAGGCGCGGATCGGCGTGGGCGCCAATTCCGTCATGTCGGCCCTGGCCGGGTATCTTTGCGCCTTGGACTATGCCCGCACCCGACCACAAGGCCGGTCCTTGCGCAACAAGGACGCGACCACGCCGCAGATCCCCATCATCGAGCATGCTGATGTACGCCGCATGTTGCTGGCGCAGAAGGCGGCGGTGGAGGGCGGGCTGGCCTTGTCCTGCTACTGCACTCTGCTGGTTGACCGTATGGCCACGGTTGATGAGGGGCAGCGCCGCGACCTGTCGCTGCTGCTGGAACTGCTGACGCCCATCGCCAAATCCTGGCCCGCCGAACACTGCCTGGAGGCGAACAAGCTCTCCATCCAGGTTCTGGGCGGTTACGGCTACACGCGCGACTTCCCCGTGGAGCGCCATTACCGCGACAACCGCCTGAACGCCATCCATGAGGGCACCCAGGCCATCCACGGCCTGGACCTGCTGGGCCGCAAGGTGCGGATGGCGGATGGCTGGGCGATGGACCTGCTGGTGCTGGAGATCGGGCAGACCCAGGACGCGGCAGAGGCGGATGGTACCTTCGGGGCGGAGGTGGATGCCTTGCACACGGCCCTGGCCCATCTGGGCCGGGCCACCCGCGCCGCCGTCGCCTGTTCCGATACCGAACGCGCCATGGCCAATGCCACACTGTATCTGGACGCCTTCGGACAGATCACGGTCGCCTGGCTATGGCTGCGACAGGCGGTGGCGGCCAGCCGTGCCCTGGCCGGCGATGGCGCGTCCTGCGCCCCCGACGGCGATTTCTATCAGGGCAAGATCGCCGCCTGCCGCTATTTCTTCCGCTACGAACTGCCCCGCGCCCTGCCCCTGCTGGGTCTGGTGGAACGGCTGGACCGCACCTGTCTGGACATGACCCC
>CALRNG020000269.1:0-5685 GCA_943369495.1 Rhizobium sp. Q54 | reverse complement strand
ACAACAGCTAAAAGACGCAGAGGAGAAAGAAAAACAACCTAATTAACACGGTTGTCTACAAGCTGGCCTCCACCCACATCTCCCGCTATAGCATCGCTTCATGCTCGACCTTCCCGCCCTTCCCATTGATGACGCCCTGCCGGCCCTGCTGTCGGCGCTGGAGACCGGCACCACCGCCGTGCTGCAGGTCCCGCCGGGGGCCGGCAAGACCACACGCGTGCCGCTGGCCCTGCTGGATCAGGCCTGGGCCGGTTCGGGCCGCATCATCATGCTGGAACCTCGCCGTCTGGCCGCACGCGGGGCGGCGCGGCGGATGGCGCAGATGCTGGGCGAGGAGGTCGGGCAGACGGTCGGTTACCGCGTGCGCATGGATGCCCGCGTGTCGGCCTCCACCCGGATCGAGGTGGTGACAGAGGGGATTTTCCTGCGCCGTCTGCAATCCGACGCGTCGCTGGAGGGCGTGTCGGCGGTGCTGTTTGACGAGTTTCATGAACGCAGCCTGGATGCCGATCTGGCGCTGGCCTTCTGCCTGCAGACGCGCGAGTTGCTGCGCGATGATCTGCGGCTGGTGGTGATGTCGGCGACCCTGGATGGCGGGCCGGTGGCGGCCCTGCTGGGCGGGGCACCGCTGGTGACGTCGCAGGGGCGTGCCTTTCCGGTGGAGACGCAGTGGGTGGAGCCGGGACCCACCGACCGGCCGGACGAGCATATGGCCCGCACCATCCGCCGGGCGCTGGCCGATGAAGATGGTTCCGTCCTGGCCTTTCTGCCCGGCAGCGGGGAGATCAGGCGGGTGGAAAGGCTGCTGGCCGAGGGTCCCCTGCCCGCCCATGTGCTGCTGACCCCGCTTTATGGCGATATGAGCCTGGAGGCGCAGGACATCGCCATCCGCCCGGCCCCGGCGGGGCAGCGCAAGGTGGTGCTGTCCACCAGCATCGCCGAGACCAGCCTGACCATTGAGGGTATCCGCATCGTCATTGATAGCGGCCTGTCGCGCCTGCAGCGCTTTGATCCGCGCAGCGGCATGGGACGGCTGGAAACCGTCAAATCGTCGCGCGCATCGGCCGATCAGCGGCGAGGCCGCGCCGGGCGTCTGTCGGCGGGTGTCTGCTACCGGTTATGGTCAGAGGCCAGCGACCGCGCCCTGATCCCCTTCACCGCTGCCGAGATCACCCGCGCCGACCTGACGCCGCTGGCGTTGGAGCTGGCTCAGTGGGGCATTGTTGATGCCGATGAACTATCCTGGCTAGACAGTCCGCCCGCCGCGACGCTGACCCAGGCGCGCAAGCTGCTGCAACAGCTGGGCGCCATTGATGACGCCTTGCGCATCACGGCCCATGGCAAGGCCATGGCAGGCCTGGGCGTGCATCCGCGTCTGGCGCATCTGGTGCTGCGGGGCAAGGAACTGGGCCGGACCCGGCTGGCTTGCCGCATCGCGGCCTTGATCAGCGAGCGGGATATCCTGCGCGGTGGCGGGCGGCGGGATGCCGACCTGCGCACCCGTCTGGACCATCTTGATGAACGCGGGCGCGGCGGCGATGTCGACCGGGGTGCCCTGCATCAGGCGCTGGAACAGGCCCGTCAACTGGAACGGCAGGTGGGCGGACCGCCCGGTCCCATCGACCATGAGGATGCCGGCCTGCTGCTGGCGCTGGCCTATCCCGACCGGATCGGGCAGCGGCGGGCGGGCGCGGCAGGGCAGTTCCGCCTGTCGGGCGGGCGCGGGGCCATGCTGGACCCGACCGATGCGCTGGCCGCCGCCGACCTGCTGGCCGTGGCCGATCTGGATGGCCAGGGGCGGGATGCCCGCATCTTCCTGGCCGCACCGGTCACGCAAGGCGCATTGGAAGAGGCCTTTGCCGACGACATCCGGGCCGAGACAGAAGTGGTCTGGGACGGGCGCGAACAGATCGTGCAGGCCCGCCGTCGCCGGCGGCTGTTCGAACTGTCGCTGAAGGATGAACCGCTGACCAACCCGCCCGCCGATCTGGTCCTGCCCGCCATGCTGGAGGGGGTGCGTTTTATGGGGCTGTCCTGCCTGCCCTGGAGCAAGGAGCTGGAAGGATGGCGGCGGCGGGTGGCTTTTCTGCACCGCGCATCGCCCGACCGCTGGCCCGACATGTCGGATGAGGGGCTGCTGGCCAGCCTGGAGGATTGGCTGGCGCCCTACCTGTCGGGCGTCACGCGGCGGTCGCATCTGGACCGGGTCGACCTGCATGCGGCCCTGACCGGCATTCTGGATTGGAACCAGCGTCAGGCCATGGATGCGGAAATCCCCACCCATCTGACCGTCCCCACCGGCAACCGCATCCCCATTGACTATTCCGGCGAAGAACCGGTGCTGGCGGTGCGGTTGCAGGAACTGTTCGGGCTGGCCGAAACGCCCCGCCTGGGCGGTGGGCGCATTCCGGTGCTGCTGCATCTTCTGTCGCCCGCCCACCGTCCGGTACAGGTGACGCGCGATCTGGCCGGGTTCTGGTCTGGGTCCTATAGGGAAGTGAAGAAGGAACTGGCCGGACGCTATCCCCGCCATTACTGGCCCGACGATCCCCTGATCGCCGAACCGACGGCCCGGGCCAAGCGGCGCGGCACCTGAAGCCATGCGTGGCGCAGCCAGCGCTACACCCTATCCGCGATGAAATGGGTATTGTGATCCCGGAAAGGAGGCGTAGAAATGAATGTAAATATTATTAAAAATCCAGAAATCAGGAAATTCTCTCTCGCCGTATTACATCTATGAGACGCAGCTCATTTTGATAAAATTCTATAGTATCATTGCGTTTCTTCTCCGCCAAGTAGGCTATGTACATCAAAATTGCTCCTGGGAAGATGAGATATCCGAGCAGTGAGCTAGAGTAATTTCCAGTTAATGCCGCCGATAAAAAACCAAATCCCAACAAACCACCCATCATCTTAAGATTAAATACAGAAATAAATTTCATCCCTGAGCGCTTCAAAGAAAGAAGAGATTCAATAGTCTCACCATACCACCTATCTAAAGAAGCGTCATCCATTGACCTCAATCTTACCAGAGCACTACTGGCATATCTATCCCTCTCGTAGCGAAGATCATTATCTCGCTCGCGTTGGATTCGTTCCAGACTCTTCTCGCCACCAACCCCAATATCCATAACCAACACCAAGTTACAGCCGTTTGGCTTAAGTTTATACGAATCACTCAAAAAGTCTACAGAGCTTCGCAATCACACACGATCACAGATCAAACTGCAATTCTGTTAAATACTGTTGAATATAAGTACCAGACTCCAATTTGATGTACTGCCACAAAAAAGAAAGGCCACCTCTCATAAGAATTTCCGGACGCGCCCATTGAGTACGTGTGTCACCTAGCTTAGTGACGCACCAAGCTCAGGTTTTTCTGGAACATTCGGCGAACATCCTGTAGCGTCGCGGCCATGATCGGACCGGATATTGACCGCCTTATTCAATTGCTGGCCAAGCTGCCCGGCCTGGGGCCCAGGTCGGCGCGGCGCGTGGCGCTGCATCTGATCAAGCGGCGCGACAGTCTGATGGCGCCGTTGGGCGAGGCGCTGGCGGCGGCGGCATCGTCCATCCGCACCTGTTCGGTCTGCGGCAATCTGGACAGCCACGACCCCTGCACCATTTGCACGGACCCTCAACGCGACTCGGGGCTTCTCTGCGTTGTGGAAGATGTGGGCGACCTCTGGGCGCTGGAGCGGACGCGGGCGTTCAAGGGGCGCTACCATGTGCTGGGCGGCACCTTGTCAGCGCTGGACGGGATCGGGCCGGATGATCTTGCCATCCCCGGCCTGCTGGAGCGCGCCAGCCGATCGGAAGTGCAGGAGGTGATCCTGGCGCTGAACGCCACTGTCGGCGGGCAGACGA
Organism: Rhizobium sp. Q54; assembly: GCA_943369495.1. Classification (GTDB taxonomy): domain Bacteria; phylum Pseudomonadota; class Alphaproteobacteria; order Azospirillales; family Azospirillaceae; genus Niveispirillum. The sequence continues at coordinate 1,818 of CALRNG020000269.1, read as the reverse complement.
CGGCGCATTACCTGTCCGACCGTCTGGCACCTTGTGAGGTGCGGCTGTCGCGGCTGGCCCATGGTGTGCCCGTGGGCGGGGAGCTGGATTATCTGGACGATGGCACCCTGACGGCGGCGCTCCGGTCACGCCGCAGCCTGTGACATGGGCTGTTTAGGGTCGGTCAGGTCGGGGCGGATGCCTCACCCTGACAGAACAGGCTGCTAATCCAATCCTGTCAGGGCTCGCCTTGGGCTCGACCTGACCTCCGCCATGTCATCCATCCGTATGCCATGTAAAAATGCAGAGTCTGACCACAGGTGAGACCGGTGTCACGCACCGCCCCCTACTTTGGTCCCATACAAATGATCTTAACGCTTTCGAGATTTATCTGTTGCAAGCTGTCCAAGCGTGGTTAGGCTACGCACCTGAGACAGGGTGCCGCAGGGTTACCGCGATCAAGGGTCCCCGGATGAGTGTCATCCGGGGTGGGTTTAAAGGTTTGAGCGCCGTCCAGAGTGAGGACTGACGCTTGGTTGAAAGGGGACGTTCACAGTGCTCTATCACCTGTATGATCTTCAGCATGCCGCCCTGACGCCCCTGCGCCTGATGGCGGAGGCCACGCAGCAGACCTTCCAGAACCCGTTCCTTCCCGCCTCCTATACCAAGGTTGGCCGCGCCGTCGCAGCAGGGGCGGAACTGATCAACCGCACCACGCGCCGCTGGGGCAAGCCGGATTTCGGGCTGCCGACCACCCGCATCAATGGCCGTGATGTGGCCGTGACCGAACAGGTCGTCCTGGAAAAGTCGTTCGGCAATCTCGTGAATTTCGCCCGCGCCATTCCGCGCGATGATCCCAAGCTGCTGCTGGTCGCCCCGATGTCGGGCCATTATGCGACGCTGCTGCGCGGGACGGTCCAGGCGCTGCTGCCCAATCATGACGTCTATATCACCGACTGGCACGACGCCAAGCTGGTGCCACTGTCGAAGGGTCGTTTCGACCTGGAGGATTACATCGACTATGTGATGGATTTCATCCGTCACTTAGGACCCAACACGCATGTCATGGCCGTGTGCCAGCCGGCGGTGCCCGCATTGGCCGCCGTCGCCCTGATGGCGCAGCTGGATGATCCGTGTCAGCCCGCCTCCATGACCCTGATGGGTGGCCCCATCGATACCGCCGCCGCCCCGACGGTGGTGACGCAGCTGGCCGTGGACAAGGATATCAGCTGGTTCGAACGCAATGTCGTCTCGACCGTGCCCTTCTATTATCCAGGTGCCCTGCGTCAGGTTTATCCGGGTTTTGTGCAGCTGACCGGCTTCATGTCCATGAACCTGGACCGCCATGTCGGCGAACATATGAAGCTGTTCCGCCATCTGGTGCGCGGCGACGGCGACAGTGCGGAGGCGCATCGCAAATTCTATGACGAATATCTGTCCGTCATGGATCTGACGGCGGAATTCTACCTGCAGACCGTCAATCAGGTGTTCCAGGAACGCGCCCTGCCCAATGGCCGGATGAAGTGGCGCGGCATGACCGTCGACCCTGCCGCCATTGAGAAGACGGCCCTGCTGACGGTGGAAGGCGAACTGGACGATATCTCCGCCCCCGGTCAGACCATTGCCGCCCATGGCCTGTGCCGGAACATTCCTGAGGCCAAGAAGCACAACCACCTGCAAAAGGCGGTTGGCCATTATGGTATTTTCAACGGCCGCAAATGGCGCGAAGATATCGAGCCGCGTGTGCGCCGCTTCATCCTGGAAAATGACGCGGTGCGCGCCGGGCGGAAGACGACCGCCGCGGCCTGAGTGACGGGGGAAGCCACGATAAGGCGGGGG
>CALRNG020000268.1:0-5695 GCA_943369495.1 Rhizobium sp. Q54 | reverse complement strand
ATCGCTGTGTCGTAACGCCGATGGCGGCCACGTCCCGCATCGAACGCCCGGCCTGATCCAGTGCCCGCGCGATCACCGTTTGGCAGATGGACCAGACCTGTTCCCCATCCTGCTCCACCCTTCCGGGAGAGGGAAAGAAGGAGGGGATGGGTTGCTTGGCCCCCGCCAGCACCGTGCCGCCCGCATCGATCAGCAGGGCGCGGGCACCCGTTGTGCCGCAGTCAAGGGCCAGCAGCAGTTCAGGCATCGGGGATCAGATTGCCAGGGTTCATGATGCCATTCGGGTCCATTGCAGATTTAAGCCGCCGGAGCAGGGCGACGCCGCCGGCACCCAGATCATGGGCCAGATAGGGCTTACGCAGGCGGCCCGCGCCATGGTGATGCGCCACCCCGCCGCCATGCCGTGCCGTGGCCTCCATGATGCGGTGCCAGCATTCGAAATAGGCCTGTTCCATACGGGCTGTATCCTCGAACGTCGCGGCGAAGGAGAAATACAGGTTAATCCCGGAACGGTAGACATGGGAACTGTGGGCAGAGGCATTGATGACGCCGTCAACCCCGTTCAGGTCGCGGATAACATCATTGTAAATATCGGCGATCTGCGTCCAGGTGCCGGAGATTTCGGCGGTATCGGCCACATAGCCGCGTTCGAACATGTCTTTCCAGGTGGGGACATGGTTACGGCGCAACAGCCATTGTTCGGCCGCCGCCGGGTCGCCGGGTTCCAGCCCCGCGGCCGCCGCGATGGCGGCGATGGCAGGCATTTCCGCCTCCACCCTTTCGCGCGGGCCTTCATGCACCATCAGCAGCACGGATTTACCATCGCGCTGGAAATCCTTGAACAGGCGGCGTACCTCCCGCCCGTCATATTGCCGCATCACCGGCGGTTTCCAGTCGGCCTGAACGATGCGCCGCTGCGCCTCAAACCCCGCTTCCATACTGTCCGCGAAGAAGACGGAACACTGGCGGAAGGGCGCGGCGCGGCGCAGCGACAGGGTGACGCCGGTGACCACGCCCATCGTCCCCTCCGCCCCCATCAGAATATGGCGCAGGTCCGGTCCCGCCGCGGCGCGCGGTGCCTTGCCCAGGGTGACGATGTCGCCATTGGGCATCACCGCCTCAACCGCGTAGATCATATCTTCGATATTGCCATAGGCGGTGGAGAACTGGCCCGAGGCGCGGGTGGAAACCCAGCCGCCAACGCTACTGATACCGATCGATTGCGGCCAGTGACCGATGGTCAGGCCGTGGGCCGCCACCGTCTCCTCCGCCAGCAACCCGTTCATGCCGGCATCAAAACTGGCCAGCAGGTTGGTCTCATCAATGAACCGTACCGATGCCATGCCGCCCATATCCAGCAGGATGGCCTCCGGCGTCGGCTCCACCCCGCCGCAGACACCGCTGCCCAGGCCGAACGGGATCAAGGGGATATGATGCTCATTGGCGAACAGCACCACCTGGCGGACATCGGCCACGCTTTCCGGCCTGACCACGATGCCCGGGGCCGGCACAGGCTCACCGCGCCAGTCGCGCAGATGCTTCACGCACCATTGGTCATAACGGCGGGAGTGCCGTGTCTCAGCGTCGCTCCGTACCTTGTCGCGGCCGATCCGTTCGGCCAGTTGGACGGTCATGTTCATGGCATTCTCTCTCCCGCCTCGGGCGACAGCGCCCGCCGGCTGTTCCGGTCCAGTTGCAGGCAATGATGGATTTCGGCGGCACGGCGGCGGTCATCCCAGCCCAGCAGATGGCCCATGGCGTCTGCCGCCGGGGCCAGGGCCGCGCGGCCCGCTTGCCTGTCGAACCAGGCCCGCGCACTGCGCCGGACCCAGTAATCCTCCAGCGTGGCCGCCCCTTCATGCAGGACGGCGTGCCGGGCTTCGGCCACCACATCGCCGCCCGCAGCGCGGATCAGCGCGGCCTCTGTGCCGTACAGCCGATCCAGACGGTCATCCCCGTCCAGAACCCGTTCCCCGCCGGGCAGGGGAAGATCAGCCGTGCGGCAGGGGGACGGTCGGCGGTCCAGCCGCCCCTCCACCGCATCCACAATGCGCGACGCCATGGCACGGTAGGCTGACAGCTTGCCGCCTGCGATGGCGATCACCCCGCTGGGTCCCACCCACATCTCATCCTTGCGCGACACCTCCGTCGCCTTCTTGCCGGCATCCCCAATCCGGGGGCGGATGCCGGCCCACAGGGCCACGATATCCTGGTCCCGGATGGCGGGCACGTCCATGGCGACCTGGGCGGCGTTCAACAGATAGTCGATGTCGGCGCGGTCGATCTCCGGCCAGTAATCGATACTTTCCTGAAACTGATCTGTGGTGCCTAGATAGGTGAAATCCCCGCGCGGCACAGCGAAGATATTGCGTTTGTCGGGCGCGCGCAGGATCAGGGTGGAGGACACCGGCAGGGCGCCGCGCGGCAGCACCAGATGGATGCCTTTGGAGATGGCGAGCCGCCGGTCGCGATCTCCCACTGCCAGCGCCCGAACCCCATCCACCCAGGGGCCAGCAGCGTTCACGATGACCCGCGCCTTGACGCGGGCACCCCTATCCTCCCCGACCAGGGTGGAGCGGGCGATCAGGCCCGTGGCCCGGCCCCCCTCCTCCACCAGCGCCTCAACCCGCGCATGGTTCAGGACCACGGCCCCGGCGGCGGCGGCGGAGCGGACATTGGCCAGCGTCAGGCGCGCATCGTCGGTCAGGAATTCCGGGTAGGCGACGGCACCGTTCAGCCGGTCACGGCGCAGATGCGGTTCCCGTCGCGCCAGCTCGTCCAGGCTCCAGACCTCATGCTGTTCTGTCGCCGGCACCCCGCCCAGCTTCTCAAAGCTCCACAGGGCGGCGCGCAGCTTGGCCTGGGTTGCCAGCGAGGTGGTGGGGATCACAAACGGCGTGATCCGGGCCAGATGCGGGGCGATGCGGCGCAGCACCTGCCGCTCCGACGCACTTTCCCGCACCAGTGCCACGTCGCCCTGCGCCAGATAGCGCAGACCGCCATGGATCATCTTGGATGACCGGCTGCTGGTGCCGGATGCGTAATCCTGCGCCTCCAGCAGGGCAACGGACAGGCCGCGCAGGGCCGCATCACGGGCAATGCCCGCCCCGGTGATGCCGCCACCGATGACGGCCAGATCGAACATGTCCCCTTCCAGCCGGGAAAAGCTGGCGGTACGTTCGCCCGCATTCAGGCTTGCCCCCGTCACCATCGCTTTCCCTCCGTCCCTGGTAGGTGTTCGTCAGACGGTAGGGGAATTGCGGTGCTTATGGTGATGCGTTCTGGGAAACAGCCCGGTCCCGCCGCATGGCCAGCGCCGTCCAGACCGCGCCCATGAAGTCCACCAGCCCGAACAGCACCAACTGCCGTGGCGCCAGACCTGCCAGGACCAGGCCTGTGAACCCAATCAGCACGATGACGCGCGTGACCACCGTGACCCGCTGGAACACCACCCCATCGGCGCCGGCATGGTAGTAAAGCGCCAGATTGAAGACGATAATCCCCAGGACCCGTATCCACGGCTCTTCCGTTGGGGCCAGACCCAGCAGGGTCAGCAGCAGGTTGGGGATCAGCAACAAGATCAGCCCGGTAGCCCCCAGATACAGGGCGAACAGGCGCAGGGACAGGGCGGTTTGGGTCAAGATCAAGGTCTCCGTCTTGGCAGGCTTTGCCAAAGAATGGCATGATGGCAGGAGGTTTGAGAAGGAGGCTGCGATGGCGACCATGAATGTCTCTGTGCCCGACCGGATGCGCGACTGGGTCCAGTCCCGCATCGACAGCGGCCAATATGCCAGCGCCAGCGACTATATCCGCGACCTGATCCGGCGGGATCAGACGGAGCAGGATCAAGCCGCCGCCCTGGCCCGCATGGATGCGGCTGTCGAAGCCGGGCTGTCGGACCTTGCCACCGGGCGGACACGGCCTGCGGATGAAGTCTTTGATCGTCTGGAAGCAAAATATGCGGCAATGATCGTCAATGGTGCAAAGCTTTGATTGTCCGTTTTGCCCGTCAGGCGGAACAGGACCTGGAAGACATCGCGGACTTTATCGCGCGAGAGAATCCTGCGCGCGCGCTGTCGTTCGTGAAGGAACTTCGCATAAAGGCGGCGGCCATTGCTCAGGCGCCGCACGCTTTTCCGGTGATGCAGAGATATGAACATCAAGGCATCCGGCGACGGATTCACCGGAATTATGCCATCCTCTACCGCGTCGATGGTGCCGAGTTGAGCATAATCCACATCCTTCACACCGCGCGCGATATCCACTCCACCCTGTCGGCTGAGGAAGAATAGCCCCGCACCCCCATCGCCAGCGCCGCGACCCAGAGGGCCAGGCCCAGATGCAGTCCGATGATGCTTGCATCCGGGCCCAGTAGCCCCGGCACCCGCGTCACGGCGGCCAGAACGACGCCCAGCATCGACAGGCCCAGCCAGCGCCGCACCGGCCCCTTGGTCCGCGCCAGCAGACGCAGGGTGCCGGCCAGGATGAACAGGCTGGATAGCGGCCCGATCAGCGCCCTTTGCCCCGACAGGGTCAGACCACCGACCAGCAGGACCGCGATACCCACCATCCAGGGCGCGCGCTGTGTCCCAGGCAGCAAGAACAGGGCAATGGCGATGGTGGCGAAGCCCAACAGGGCATAAATCTCCGACGAGTCACGGTACAGCACGGTCAGCCAATTCGGCTCCCACCCCACGAAATGCAGCGCACCCAGGGTCGATGGGATGGCAAGCGCCAGGATCGATGCCGCCAGCAGGCGCACCGGCCCGGTCGCCAATTCCGTCAGCAGGGTCCAACCGGCCCAGAGACAGCTCAGCGCCAGGATCGCATCACTGACCGCCAGCAGCATCGGCCACCTCCCCCGCTATCACCGGCATGTCAGTGCCATCGACCGGCGGCAGGCCGGGTGTGCCGGCCTGTTCGGGGTTGCGGCGCAGGAAGGCAGCCTTGATCTTGTCGGTATCGTCGCGGCTGCCATCATGGCTCCACCCCGGCGGGCCAAACAGATAGAGAAAGCGGTCGCGCAGGGAGAGGCCGCGCTGCGCCTGATCCTTGGCGATGCCCACAAATTCATGGAAGGCGATGCGCAGCGGGTTGAAGGTGCCCAAATCACGCACCAGACCGAACCGTACCGGATCATGATCCTGTTCCGGCACGAAGGTCCCGAACAGCTTGTCCCAGATGATCAGGGTGCCGGCATAGTTACTGTCCAGATAGCGCGGATTGGACCCGTGATGGACGCGGTGATGGGAGGGCGTGTTCATCACCGCCTCAAACCATCCCGGCATGCGGTGGATGGATTCCGTGTGGATCCAGAACTGGTACAGCAGGTTCAAGGATGACGCAAAGATCAGGATGGCCGGGTGGAAGCCCAGGAAGGCCAAGGGCAGTTTCAGCACGAACAGGCCCATGATAGCGCCGGTCCAGGGCTGACGCAGGGCCGTGGCGAAGTTGAAATGCTGGCTGGAATGGTGGACGACATGCGACGCCCACAGCCACCGGATACGGTGCATGAAGCGGTGCGCCCAGTAATAGCGCATGTCATCGATCAGGAAGCAGGCGACGATGGCCCATATGGAGGTGCCGATATCGAACAGCCGGTGGTCATAGACCCAGAACATGATGGCCGAGATGCCACCGCCGATCAGCAGGCCCGAAAACAGACCGGTTATGACATAGCCCACACCCATGGACA
>CALRNG020000267.1:0-5719 GCA_943369495.1 Rhizobium sp. Q54 | reverse complement strand
GTGGATCAGTTCTGAACGCGCGGGCCGGTCGGTGATGCCCACCGCCTTCTGGTGGTTCAGCCTGGGTGGCGGCCTGTTGCTGACCATCTATGGCGTGCTCAAACATGAGCTGGTGATCATCGTGGGGCAGCTACCGGCGCTGATCATCTATACCCGCAATCTGCACCTGATCCGGCGGGAAAGCCGCAACGGTGCCGCATGACGGGCCGGCCGCCGGGCTGGTTGTTGCTGCTGGTCCTGGCGCTGGCGGCGTTCCTGCCGGGCTTTGCCACCATCCCGCCGTTTGACCGCGATGAAAGCCGCTATATCCAGGCCAGCCACCAGATGCTGGAAACCGGCGATTACATCGATATCCGGTTTCAGGAGGAGGCGCGGCACAAGAAACCCGTGGGCATCTACTGGATGCAGGTGGCCAGCGTCCATCTGCTGACGGGGGGGCAGGATACGGGGCCGGTCTGGATGTACCGGCTGCCGTCGCTGATCGGGGCTGTCGCGGCGGTGCTGCTGACGGCCTGGGTGGGGCTGGCCTTGTTCGGGCCGGTGGCCGATGCCATCGCCGCCATGATGATGGCGACCTGCGTCATCCTGGGCGTGGAAGCGCGGATGGCCAAGACGGATGCGGTCCAGCTGGCCTGTGTGCTGGGCTGCTTTGGCGTGCTGGCGCGGGCCTATATGCGGCCGGACCGGGCCTTACCCTTGTCCACCGCCCTGCTGTTCTGGGTGGCGCTGGGTATCGGTGTGCTGGTCAAGGGCGTGATCGTAATGGTGGTGGGCGCGGCCATCCTGGCGCTCTGGCTGGTCGACCGGGAGGTCTGGTGGCTGCGCCGGCTGCGCCCGGCCCTGGGCCTGCCGCTGCTGCTGGCCATCATCCTGCCCTGGCTGATCGCCATTGCCATTACCACCAAGGGCGCCTTTTTCGGCACGGCGGTCGGGCATGAATTCCTGGGCAAGGCGGGGACGGGACAGGAAAGCCACGGCGCACCGCCCGGATATTTCCTGGCTACATTCTGGCTGGCCTTCTGGCCCTGGGCGCCCTTGGTGTTCCTGTCGCTTCCGCTGATCTGGGCGCGGCGGCAGGAGGCGGCGGTGCGCTTCTGTCTGGCCTGGATCATCCCGACCTGGGTGATCCATGAGGTGGTGGTGACCAAGCTGCCGCATTACACGTTGCCAGTGCTGCCGGCGCTCGCCCTGCTGGCGGCGGCCCTGGTCCTGGGCGACCCACGTCCGGTGCTACGGCGCGGTTGGGTCTGGGCGGCGATGGGGATGACCATTGTCGTGTCGCTGGCGTTCGCAGGCGCCATTGTCGGCTTTCCGGTGCAGTTGATGGGGCAGGTGCAGTCAGGGTCCCTGGTGGGGGCAGCGGCCATCCTGGCGGTCGGTGGCCTGTCGCTGTGGCTGATCCGGTCCGGGGCCGGCAAGGCCAGCGTCGGCATGGGTATCGCTGCTGTCATCGCTTATGTCGGCATTTTCGCCGTGGCCCTGCCCAACCTGACGCCCATGTGGCTCAGCCCGCAGGTGAAGCAGGTCTTTGACGAGAAAAAGCCCTGCGCCAACAGCATCCTGGCGGCGGGTGGCTATAATGAGCCCTCAATGGTGTTTCTGGTGGGCACGCAGACGCGCCTGGGCGGCGGGGAACGGGTGGCCGCCCACCTCCTTTCCGACCCGGCTTGCGCCATCGGCATGGTCACCACGGGGCGGGAGGAGGAGGCATTCAGCGCCGCGATGCGGGCCGCCGGGCGTGAGCCGGTGCGGGTGGCCGACCTGTCGGGCTTCAACTATTCACGTGGCAAGAAGGCCATCCTGCATTTCTACACTTTGTCAGACCGGGTTATCGCTCCATAAGCCGTCGCCAGGGGGCTTTCCCGCCGGGGGCACCTGCTGCTATCAAGACGATAACGCATTCTTGTGATGGAGGTTTTCATGGCGGGTCGTATCGACGCGCGTCTGGCCGAACTGAATATCGAGCTGCCCAAGGCTGCCGTGCCGCTGGCCGCCTATGTGCCCGCCGTGCGCACCGGCAACCAGCTGTTCATCTCCGGTCAGGTGCCGATGTGGAACGGCGAGTTGCGCCATGTCGGCAAGCTGGGCGACAGCTATACGATTGAGGACGGGCGCGTGGCCGCCCGCGTCTGTGCCCTGAACATCATCGCCCAGGCCAAGCTGGCGCTGGATGGCGATCTGGACCGGATCGTGCGGGTCGTGAAGCTGGTGGGCTTTGTCAATTCCACGGGCGATTTCAATGATCAGCCCAAGGTGATCAACGGCGCGTCGGAACTGTTCGGCGAGATTTTCGGCGATGCCGGCAAACATGCCCGCTCCGCCGTGTCCGCCGCGTCGCTGCCCTTCGGTGTGGCGGTGGAGATCGAGGCCATTCTGGAAGTGGCATAAGGCTTTATACTGAACGGGCGGTGTCGCGGCGCTTGGCCTTGACCCCGCCCGTTCTATATCCTGACGTTGTAACAGCACGGCGACGACCATGCCCGACGGTCAGGAACTGGACAAACTCCGCATCGACCTTGTCGATGATATCCGCGCCATTCCAGCCGGTGACTGGGATGCCTGTCTGCTGGACACGCCCGGCGGGGCCGACAATCCCTTTCTGCGCCACGCCTTTCTGGCGGCACTGGAGAGCAGCGGGTCGGTGGGCGGCGACACGGGCTGGGACCCGCGCCATGTCGCGGTGCGCGACGCCCAAGGCCGGCTGATCGGCGTCGCCCCGCTTTATGTGAAATACCATTCCTATGGGGAATATGTGTTCGACCATGGCTGGGCCAATGCCTTGGACCAGGCGGGCGGACGCTATTATCCCAAGCTGCAATCATCGGTGCCCTTCACCCCGGTGACGGGGCCGCGCCTGCTGGTCCGCGCCGATGCGCCGCCGGGCGTGCCGGGGGCGATGATCGCCACCCTGTCGGGTCTGGCCCGGCGAAACGACCTGTCAGGCGTGCATGTGACCTTTCCCAGTGAGGCCGACCATGATCGCTTCGTGGGCGCTGGCTGGCTGTCGCGCATCGGCACGCAATATCATTGGGACAATCGCGGCTATCGCAGTTTTGAGGATTTCTTAGGCGCCTTCAGCAGCCGCAAGCGCAAGATGGTGCGCAAGGAACGCCAGACGGTGGCCGATAGCGGGCTTGACCTGTTCACCCTGACCGGGGCGGATATCCTTGAGGAACATTGGGATGCGTTCGACCGGCTCTACCGGTCCACATCCGACCGCAAATGGGGATCGCCTTATCTGACGCGGGAGTTCTTTTTCCAGTTGGGCCAGGACATGGCTGACCGCGTCGTCCTGGTCATGGCGCGCGACGGTACCCGCTGGGTCGGTGGCGCGCTCAACATGCTGGGCGAAACCACGCTTTATGGCCGCAACTGGGGCGGGTCGGATGCGTACCCGTTCCTGCATTTCGAGGCCTGTTATTACCGCGCCATCGATTTCGCTATCGACCATGGTCTGACACGGGTGGAGGCGGGGGCGCAGGGGGAACATAAGATCCAGCGTGGCTATCTGCCCGTGAAGACCTTCTCCGCCCATTACATCACCCATCGCGGCCTGCGTTACGCCGTCACCGACTTCCTGTTGAAGGAACGCGCGGCGATGGAGGCGCATATGGCGGAGTTGATGGCGGAAAGCCCCTATCGCCAAGCGTGACGGATTTGCCGGGGCGGGTACGGAAAATTCCGCCCGTATCGGGGGACGCCCACCCGGCATCTTTTGCCCCTCGGCCCAATAATGGCGGATTTCCGGGGGTTTGGGCGGTTGGCACGCCGGTTGCTTTTATGGCTTCGAACCGATTTGGCCCGGATGGGCCGTGAAGCGCCAAGCCAAGGAGCACCAACATGTCCTTCGTCCAGGATTGCGTCAGCATCTCCCGTCAGCACCTGATGGCCGGTTACCTGGCCGAAGCCGAAATGAGCTGCCGCACGGCGCTGCAGGCTGAACCCGCCCACTCGGAAGCCACGCACCTGCTGGGTATCATCGCGCTGCGCTCCAACCGCGCGGCGGAAGCCAACGAGCTGTTTTCCAAGGCCATCGCGCTGGACGGCGCCAAGGCCGAATTCCATAACAGCCGCGGCGTGCTGATGTATGGCTGCCGCCGGTTTGAGGAGGCGGAGGTTGAGTTCGCCCAGGCCGTGGCGCTGGATGAGGCCGATCCGCTGTCCTACAACAATCTGGGCAATGCGATGCGCGCCCAGGGCAAGCTGGCCGAGGCCGAGCCCTGCTTCCGCAAGGCCGTCGAACTGCGCCCCTCCTATGCCGAGGCGCACAATAATCTGGGCAATACGCTGCGGGAGATGGGCAGCCTGGCCGAGGCGGAATTCTGCTTCCGCCATTCGCTGGCCTTGCGTCCGAAGAACCTGGATGCCGCCTATAACCTGGCCGCATTGCTGCTCTATACCGACCGTCTGGACGAGGCTGGTCGCCTGTTCGCCAATGTCCTGGCTGCTGACCCCAGCCGGGCGGAGGCTGCCATCGGTCTGGCGCAGGTGTTCCAGGGCCAGGGCCGCATCGACGACGCCATCGCGCTGCTGACCGGGGTCCATAACCGCATGCCCGACAATGCCGCCGTGCTGTTCGCCCTGCAATTGCTGCGCTCCACCCAGGTCCCCGCCTGGCACATCCCGATGATCAATGATCATGAGCGCAACGACGCCTATGAGGCAGCCCTGCTGAACAATGTGAAGCCGGGGGACACGGTGCTGGAAATCGGTACCGGTTCCGCCCTGGTCGCCATGATGGCGGCGCGTGCCGGTGCTGGCCATGTCTATACCTGCGAGATGCACAAGCCGCTGGTCGAGGTGGCGCGGGAGACGGTGGCGCTGAACGGTTACAACAAGCACATCACGGTGATCGGCAAGAAGTCCACCGATCTGCTGGTGGGCCAGGATATGCCGGAAAAGGCCGATGTCTTCGTGTCAGAGCTGATCAATGTCGGCATGCTGGCACCCGATATGCTGACCATTTTGCAGCATGCCCGCCAGAACCTGCTGAAGCCCGATGCCAAGATCATCCCGGCGGCGGCCACCGTTTATGCCTCGCTGATCCAGGCCGATGACATGCGCCGCATCAGCCCCGTGCGCACCGTCTCCGGCTTCGACATGTCGAAGTTCGACCAGTTCCGCACGCCGGGCTACTGCACCATTGATCTGGCCGCCGATGCGCATCGCATGCTGTCCAACCCGGAAAAGGCCTGGTTCTTCGATTTCTATAAGAACATGCCCGACAGCGACGCCAAGGTCCTGACCGTCACCGCCTCGGAGACGGGTGTGGCCCACGGCATTGCCTTCTGGTTCGACCTGCATATGGATGAGAAGGTCGACTATCACTCCAAGTCGCCGACCCGCACCAACCACTGGAAGCAGGCCGTGTATTTCTTCAATCACGACCTGCCCGTGGTGAAGGGCCAGCCGGTGATGATCGGCACGGGTTATGACCGCACGCAGATCCACTTCTACATCTGAGAAACTGACGCGCGGGTGCACCCGCGCGGCGTTTGAGGGCGCCAGCGTCAGCTGAAAGCAAGGGTGGTTGGGGCTTGATTTCTTGCCGGACCTCAACCCCTATCATCCTTGCCCAAAACAACGGGCGGTGCCAAAAGGGCGCCGCCCTTTGTCTTTTCCGCTGTACCGGTGCTGTCAATGAATCTGATCTTCCGCCTGCTGCGCGTCGTGCTGGCTGCCCTTCTGTCGGGACGGCGGGTGGAGCCGTTGGGCACGT
>CALRNG020000266.1:0-5741 GCA_943369495.1 Rhizobium sp. Q54 | reverse complement strand
GATCTGACCAAGCCGCAACGCTTTGCCAAGGGCATGCTGGCCGGCATTGATCAGTTCGGCGGCGTCGATGACGGCACCCCGCTGCGTGAGGCGGTGGATCAGAAGTTCCTGCCCGAGGCGCGGCTGGACGCGGGCGTGGCCACTGTCCTGACCCTGAAGTTCCGGTTGGGCCTGTTCGAAAATCCGTTCGTCGATCCCGCCCGCGCCACCGCCATTGTCGGTTCGGCGGACAAGGTTGCTGCGGGTCGTGCGGCACAGGCGCGGTCCCTGGTGGTGCTGGAGAACAGGCTGGGGCCCGTGGCCCTGCCGGACAGGGTCAAGCGCCTGTTCCTGCATGGTGTCGATCCGGCGGCGGCAAAGGCGGCGGGCTTTTCCATCGTGGACAGCGCCGATAAGGCGGATATCAGCCTGATCCGTCTGTCCACCCCGTATCAGAAACTGCATCCAGGATATTTCTTCGGCTCTCGCCAGCATGAGGGCGATCTGGATTTCAAGCCCGACAGTGCAGGTCTTGCCATCGTGAAACAGGCCGCCGCCGTCGGTCCCGTCATCCTGGCGGTCGATATGGACCGGCCCGCCATCCTGTCGGCGGTGCTGCCGCATGCGTCACTGTTGCTGGCCTCATTCGGGATCAGTGACGCGGGCCTGTTCGACGCCCTGCGCGGTGTCACGCCGCCCAAGGGCAAGCTGCCCTTTGAAATCCCGTCCGACATGACCGCTGTGCGGGCACAGTCGCCGGCCCTGCCGCATGACAGTGTCAATCCGGCTTATCCCATCGGCTTTGGCCGTTGATCGGGAGATGACAATGCGCCCCCTGTTTATTGCGTTGCTGCTGTTCCTGGCCCATCCCGCCATCGCCGCCCCCGTTGCCGTGGATGGCGGCAAGGTGGAAGGCGTGGTCGAGGGTGATATCGTCGCCTTCAAGGGCATACCCTATGCCGCTGCCCCGGTGGGGGAACTGCGCTGGCGTCCGCCTGCCCCCGTCATCGCGTGGGAGGGCGTGCGCAAGGCCGATACCTATGGCCTGGACTGTCTGCAAAGCCCGTTTCCTGGTGATGCCGCCCCGCTGGGTGGCCCGATGGGGGAGGATTGCCTGTTCGTCAATGTCTGGGCACCAACGCCCCAGGTCGGGGCAAAGCGTCCCGTCATGGTCTGGATCCATGGCGGCGGCTTTGTGAATGGCGGGTCGTCACCCGGCGTCTATGACGGTTCGGCCTTCGCAAAGTCTGGTGTGGTGCTGGTCAGTCTGAACTATCGCCTGGGCCGTTTCGGCTTCTTCGCCCATCCGGCCCTGACGGCGGAAGCGGGAGCTGAACCGACCGGCAATTTCGGCTTCATGGATCAGGTTGCGGCCCTGAAATGGGTCCGCCGCAACATCGCTGCCTTTGGGGGCGATCCCACCAATGTGACCCTGTTCGGTGAAAGCGCCGGTGGCCGGTCGGTGCATGTGCTGCTGGCGGCGCCTGCGGCCAAGGGCCTGTTCGACAAGGCGCTGATCATGTCCGGCGGTGGGCGTTCTACGGGCCTGGGGCTTTTGACGCTGACGGAGGCGGAAAAGCGCGGCGTGAATTTCGCCCGCAAGGCCGGCCTGACCGATGACAGCGCCAAGGGTTTGGCGGCGCTGCGCGCCCTGCCCGCCGACAGGATTGTCGATGGTCTGGACATGCGTTCCATCATGGGCAATGGCGTCGATCATTATGCCGGCCCCATGTTGGACGGTAGGTTCCTGGCGGAGGAGCCGGCGAAGACGGTGGCCGCCGGCAAGGCACAGCCTGTGCCCCTGATGATCGGGGCCACGGGCCTGGACGGTTTCCCCATCGGCGATGCGGACACGTTGCTGAAGGGCTTTGGTTCGGATGAGGCGGCGGCCCGTCAGGCCTATGCCAGCCCGACGCCCTTGCTGACCAGTTGGAAGATCGTTGGCGACCGCATCTTCATCGAACCGGCACGCTATCTGGCCCGGCAATGGTCGCAGGCGGGGCTGCCCGCCTATGCCTACCGCTTCAGCTATGTCGCGGAAAGCCAGCGGGCAGCCATGCCGGGCGCTACCCATGCCAGCGAAATCCCCTATGCCTTCCGCACCATCGGCATTCGTTATCCAGGTGCGGTCAGTGCAGAGGATCAGGCCGTCGCCAAGGCCTTCCACGATCATTTCGTGGCCTTCGCCAAATCCGGCGTTCCCGGCTATCCGGCCTATCACATGACGCATGACAAGCTGATGGAATATGGGAAAACAGGCGCGGTCTTCATCCACGACCCGCTGCGTCAGCGCCTGGACCTGATGGAGAGGACTCAGAAGTAGGTAAAGACCCTATCGATCTGGCTGCCCGTCCTCAATCCTGGCCCTGTCCGGCCTTGACGGCCAGGGTCGCAAGATCGGTCGATGGATCGACCGGCTTTCCGGCCTCCCGCCGTTCGGAATAGCGATCGACCAGAAGGTTGGCATGGGGGCGCAGCAGGACGGTGAAGCGCACCAGTTCCTCCATGACATCGACGATGCGGTCGTAATAGGCGGACGGCTTCATGCGGCCCGCCTCGTCGAATTCCTGGAAGGCCTTGGCGACGCTGGACTGGTTAGGGATGGTGACCATCCGCATCCAGCGGCCCAGGATGCGCAGGGTGTTGACGGCATTGAAGCTCTGTGACCCGCCCGACACCTGCATCACGGCCAGGGTTCGGCCCTGGGTGGGCCGGATGCCGCCCATGGACAGGGGCAGATGATCGATCTGCGCCTTCATGATACCGGTGATCTGACCATGGCGTTCGGGGCTGCACCAGACCTGACCCTCCGACCAGATGGAATGTTCCCGCAGTTCCCGAACGGCCGGATGGTCGTCGCCTTTCACCTGATCGGGAAGGGGCAGGTCGCTTGGGTCGAAAATCCGCGTTTCGGCTCCGAAATATTCCAGCAGCCGGGCCGCTTCCTCCACAGCCAGCCGGGAAAAGGAACGTTCCCGTAACGAACCATAAAGCAGCAGAATACGCGGCTTGGGTTCCAGCGGCCCCAGGCCGAGGGCCGGCTGCGGATGGGCATAGGCCGGGTTGAACGCTGGCAGGTGGGTCGGGTTGGAGAGGGTGCGCAGGCGGTTCATGGCGCTCACCCCTTGGCCGGTGCCGTGGCCGGATACCAGCGCCGGCCCAACCAAAGTGCCAGTTGCACCATCAGGATCAGCACCGGCACCTCCACCAGTGGACCGATGACGGCGGCGAAGGCCACGGGCGAGGCCAAGCCGAAGGCTGCGATGGCCACCGCGATGGCCAGTTCGAAATTATTGCCCGCCGCCGTGAAAGCGACGGACGTGGCGCGCGGATAGTCGGCGTTGATCAGCCGCCCCATGAAGAAGCTGACCAGGAACATGATGAAGAAATACAGGGTCAGCGGTACCGCAATGGCCAGCGCGTCCAGCGGCAGGCGCACCACGTCTGCGCCCTTCAGGCTGAACATCGCCACGATGGTGAACAGCAGGGCCGCCAGGGTGATGGGGGAGATACGGGGCAGGAACCGGCTCTCGTACCAGTGTTCCCCCTTGGTCCGGACCAGAAGCTTGCGGGTCAGGAACCCGGCCAGGAAGGGAATGCCCAGATAGATCAGCACCGCCTGCGCGATGGTCCAGAAGGATACGTCGATGACGCTGCCCTCCAGCCCCAACAGCGGTGGCAGAAAGCTCAAGAAAAACCAGGCATAGACACTGAAAAACAGGACCTGGAAGATGGAGTTGAAGGCCACCAGACCCGCCACATACTGATTCGACCCGCAGGCGAGCTGGTTCCAGACCAGTACCATGGCGATGCAGCGCGCCAGCCCGATCAGGATCAGGCCCGTCATGTAATCCGGCTGGTCGCCTAAGAAGATCACGGCCAGCACGAACATCAGCACCGGCCCGATGATCCAGTTCTGGACCAGCGACAGGGCCAGGATGCGCTTGTCGGCGAAGACCTGATGCAATTCCTCATACCGCACCTTGGCCAGCGGCGGATACATCATGAGGATCAGGCCGATGGCGATGGGGATGTTGGTGGTCCCCACCGACAGCCGGTCCAGCGCCGCCGGCAACCCTTCGAACAGGCTGGCCAACACCACGCCGAGTGCCATGGCGGCGAAAATCCATAAGGTCAGGTACCGGTCAAGGAATGACAGGCGGCGGGCGGGGGCGGCTTGGGTCACGGGTTCAGACCTCAGGCAGAGGGGAGGGGGGCGTCAGCGCAGGCGTTTGCCGGCATCATCGACAACGGCCTCGCCATCTTCCTTGGCGAAGGCGGCCTTCTGCGCATCGGGCAGGATGTCCAGCACCAGTTCGGAGGGCCGGCACAGGCGTACGCCCAACGGCGTGACAACGATGGGCCTGTTGATCAGGATCGGATGCGCCATCATGGCATCCAGCAGGGCATCATCCAACAGGGCCGGATCATCCAGCCCCAGCTCGGCATAGGGCGTGCCCTTGTCCCGCAGCAATGCGCGCACCGGCACACCCATGCGGGCGATCAGGTCGGTCAGCGTTGCGCGCGACGGCGGGGTCTTCAGATACTCAATCACCGTCGGTTCCACGCCGCTGTTGCGGATCATGGCCAGCGTGTTGCGGGAGGTGCCGCAGGCGGGGTTATGATAGATGGTGATGTCGGTCACGCCATGGCTCCCTGCTGGCCCATTTCCGCCAGCTTGCGTTTCAGGGCCAGCTTGTCCAGCGACGTGAGCGGCAGGCTCATGAACAGCTGCAACCGGCGCTGGATCTGGCGGAAGACATCGGCGGTGAAGGCCGCCTTCTCCGCCTCGCTGCCTTTGGCAGAAGAGGGGTCAGGAAAACCCCAATGGGCGGTCATCGGATGGCCGGGCCATACCGGGCAGACCTCACCCGCCGCATTGTCGCAGACGGTGAAGATGAAATCCATCTGCGGCGCGTCTCGACCCGCGAACTCGTCCCAGGTCTTGGAACGCAAGCCCGCCGTGTCGTGGCCCAGATGCTCCAGCAGGTCCTTCACAGAGGGATTGATACGTCCCGATGGCTGGCTGCCGGCGCTATAGGCCCGGAAGCGGCCTGCGCCTTCCTTGTTCAGGATGCATTCCGCCATGACGCTGCGCGCCGAATTGTGGGTACAGAGGAACAGCACATTGAAAACGCGCTCGGACATGATGTCTCCTTCGGGGAGCGTGGGTTGGGCTCAATCCGGTCCAGTGTCGCAGCAGGCCACGGCCTGGATGCCGCCACAGATTTCCGGCCGACCCTGGCAACAATCCTCCATCAGGAAAGCGACCAGCCGGCGCGTGCCCTCATAATCCGTGGCGTAGAAGATCTGCCGCTGCACCCGCCAGGACCGCAGCAGGCCCGCCCGCTCCAGAATACCCAGATGATGGGAGAGCGTGGAGGCAGGCACGCCGACCTGGGCGGCGATCTCGCTGGCATGCAGGCCGTCCGGCCCCCGCTGCACAAGCAGGCGGAAGATGGAAAGCCTTGTTTCCTGGGCAAGGGCCGCAAAGGCCTCTATGGCGTGTTTCGATTCCATAATTCGATAATTATAGAACCATGGAGACCTGTCAAGTGACCGCGCGAGCCATACAGCATTGTCGCCGGTCTGAAACCAACCCGTCTTCCCACCGATCCCGCGCCGCATGCCGGCGGCTGCGACCTCCCCGGTCAAGCCCGCCGGGTCAGCGCCTGACGGTCGACTGGATCGACCTGGACCGGGTTGATGCCCCCGACGGCAACCTGAACCAGCGGGGTGCCGCCAAAGGGGGCCGCCCTGTC
>CALRNG020000265.1:0-5781 GCA_943369495.1 Rhizobium sp. Q54 | reverse complement strand
CTGCTGGCCGGGCGGCTGTCGGCCCCGCTGACCGACCCGGCGCGGATCGAGCGGCGGCTGGACATGGTCGCCTACCTAGCCGGCGAAAGCGCCCTGCGCCTAGATATTCGCGAGGAATTGCGCCGCACGCCGGATGTGGAGCGCGCCCTGACGCGCCTGACCCTGGACCGGGGCAGCCCGCGCGATCTGGCCGCCGTGCGCGACGCGCTGGAACGGGCGGTGTCGTTGCGCGGACGGCTGGCCTATGGGCATGGCGGCATCGCCGCACCCCTGCCTTTGGGCATGGCCCGGATTGTTCAGGGGCTGGCCGGTGGGCAGGGGGGCGATCATGAGGCGCTGATCGCGCTGCTGTCGCGGGCGCTGGGCCCTGATCTGCCCATGCTGGCCCGTGATGGCGGCTTTGTTGCGGCTGGTTATTCAGGTCCGCTGGATGAATTGCGGGCGCTGCGCGATGATAGCCGCCGCCATATCGCCAACCTGCAGGCCCAATATGTGGATGCCACGGGCATTGCGTCGCTGAAGATCCGGCACAATAACGTGCTGGGCTATTATATCGAGGTCACGGCGGTTCATGCCGACAAGCTGATGTCGGAGAAGCACCGGGCCGATTTTATCCATCGCCAGACCATGGCGGGGGCGGTGCGTTTCACCACCGTCGCCCTGTCGGAGCTGGAGCGCAAGGTGGCCGAGGCCGGCGACCGGTCGCTGGCGCTGGAGCTGGAGATTTTCGGGCAGCTGGTGCGCTCGGTCATCGATCTGGCCGATCCCATCGCCATCACCGCCAGGGCGCTCGCCACCCTGGACGTCACCGCGTCCTTGGCCGATCTGGCGGTTGATGGCGGCTGGTGCCGGCCGGAAATGGCCAATGACCTGTCCTTTGATGTGCGCGGCGGGCGGCATCCCGTGGTGGAACAGGCCCTGGCCGACAATGGCGGCGGGTCGTTCGTGGCCAACGATTGCGACCTCTCGCCGGGGCAGCGCCTGTGGCTGCTGACCGGTCCCAACATGGCCGGTAAATCCACCTTCCTGCGCCAGAACGCCTTGATCGCGGTGCTGGCGCAGATGGGGTCCTATGTGCCGGCCCGCACGGCCCGCATCGGCACCGTGGACAAGCTGTTCAGCCGGGTGGGCGCCGCCGATGATCTGGCGCGGGGCCGGTCCACCTTCATGGTGGAGATGGTGGAGACGGCCACCATCCTGAACCAGGCCACCCGCCACTCGCTGGTGATTTTGGACGAGATCGGGCGCGGTACGGCCACCTTTGACGGCCTTTCCATCGCCTGGGCCTGTGTCGAACATCTGCATGAGGCGGCGCGCTGTCGCGGCCTGTTCGCGACCCACTATCATGAATTGACGGCCCTGTCGTCGAAGCTGCCGGACCTGTCCTGCCACACGATGCGGATCAAGGAATGGAAGGGCGACGTCATCTTCCTGCATGAGGTGGCGGCGGGCGCCGCCGACCGCTCCTATGGCATTCATGTCGCGCGCCTGGCCGGCCTGCCACCCCAGGTCATTTCGCGGGCGGAACAGGTATTGCAGATCCTGGAGAAAGGCGATCAGGCCAGTGCCGCCAGCCGGCTGGCCGACGACCTTCCCCTGTTCGCTGCCATGGCCGCCAAACCGGCCCCGCGGCAGGTCGTTGCAGAACCGGAACCATCTGGTGTGGAAACGGAACTGCGCAGTATCAACCCGGATGAGCTGACCCCTCGTCAGGCGCTGGACGCGCTATATCGGCTACGCGGGATGCTGGAGTAGCTCAGCCCGTCAGCAGGCTGGTAATCAGCACATCCTCGATCACCGGCTGTCCGATGATGCTATTGGCCAGTTCGCGGACATGGCGCTTCACTTCGGCCAGTTCTGCGGGTCCGGAATTGCGGGTCAGGCTGCCATCAACGGGCAGCTCCTCCGTCAGCTTGCCGACGATGCGCGGCATGTAGCTGGTCACCAGCGCCGACTCCACCGGCATCTTTTCCGACCTGCGCACCACCAGCTGCATGACCAGCCGGATGAAGGCATAACGTTCCTTGCCCGGCAGCAGCAGGGGCGGAACATTGATGAAGCGCAGCTTGGGGTCATCGGCGGGGCCGCCTTCCGCCCAGGCCTGTCCCGGCAGGACCATGCCAGCCAATGCGGCCATGCCAAGCCCCAGGATTTGGCGCCTGTCCGTAAACCGCACCTTCATATGATTGCCCCTCCGTGATGCCCCGGCACGAAAGGCAGTAGAGCGGCAAAAAGCGCTGTTCTGCAAGCCCGCCCTTATGCCCTTCCGGTCAGCAAGCGAAGAGAGGACATGGCCCGCAGCCCGATATCACGCCGTGCGGCGCAGGGTCGGGCGGTTATGTGGCTGGATCAGGTCGGACAGCTGTGCCGCCAGCTCACGCCCGCGGTCGGTCAGGGTGATGATCTTGCGACGCCGCTCACGCGGGTCTTCTTCTGCCTGCACCAGATCGTGACCGGCCTTGCCGAAGCTGTGCCACTTCGACAAGGCGGCCACGTTGCGCGACGCGGATGATTGAGCAATGCCCAGACGCTCCGACAGGTCACGGATCGACAGGCCCTCATTCTGCGCGATGGTCAGGAATGACAGCGCATATTGAATGGGCAGGTCGGGATCCAGCGTGCGGAGCGCTTCCAGAACGCGGACCAGCGGGTCCAGCGTTTCAGGATGCCATGCGGCGGTCCCTGGATTGGTAGGCATCGTGGTGACGGCCATCGTTTGTGGGTCCCCTGGCCACCGGGCGCCAACGGCCCGGCGTATAAATCACATGGAGGCGGCCAAGCCAGATCAGGGTCTCGCCATTCTCGCGCCGGACTTCATAGCCGCGCGTGCGTGGGGCGTCCCGATGGGGCCGCGTGGTCAGTTCAAAGAATAATTTCGGGCCGCTGCCCAATGACATGAAGAAGCTCATCACTGCCCTCGATTGTTCGGAAGATCGTTTGTTGGTTGAGGGGGATTTGTCGTGCGGAGGTCATGCAACCGGTACCGCGCAGGCCATGCCCACGCTCGGTACCGGTACGGTTGAACAGATTATCCATGGAAAATTTCTCCTCTTGGCTGGGGGGTGACGGGAAGGGTTCAATAGGACTTATCGCCGAAGGACGGGAAGGTTGCAAGAAGCAATCTGTCCCTGTATTCCGTCAGTTCCGAGATCGGATGAATGCGAAACGAAAAAGGCCGCCGGTCCCGGCGCGTGCCCATCTCCAGCGTGTGGCGGGTATCATCATCCAGATCCCGCAAGATCACGTCCGGCAGGTCGGGGTAGGGGCGGGGTCTTGGCGTCAGAAGCCGGGCAAGCGGTGCCGGCAGGGTCAACATGAACATCACGGGTCATCTCCGGTTTGGGTGGATTTAAACCATCCGATATAGGATATGATCCGTCAATATGCATAACCCTCAGATCAGATCACCCACATCCAGCGTCCCGGTAAAGCCGGTGACCTTGACGATGAAGTCGTCGGTGCTGAATATCGCGCCGGTCACCCCGCCGGTGACGATCAGATAGGTCTGGTTGCCATGGCTGAACAGGCCAGCCGTGAATGTGGTCTTGGCAAGAGGGCCGGTGGCGAACAAGGCGGTGACGGCGGCAGCCAAGGTGGTGCCCGTCAATGGCGTTGGTCCTTCCAGGACGGTCTTGACCGTGAAGGGAAGGTCGATCCGGTCCTGGATTTCACCGCCTGCGCCGCCCAGGTCCAGGTCGGTAAGGCTGTCCATGATGTTGGCGGTCAGGGAGCCTGAATTGCGGCCCTCAATGACGGAGACATACTGGAACAGGTCCTTGCCCTCACCGCCGGTCAGCAGGTCAACGCCGCTGCTGCCGACCAGCGTATCGCTGCCGGCCCCGCCCAGCAGCGTGTCATTGCCGTTGCCGCCATTCAGCCGGTCGTTGCCGTCGCCGCCGGTGATGATGTTGTCCAGGGCGTTTCCAGTGCCGGTGAAACCGTCGCTGCCGGTATAGGTGAGGTTCTCCACCTCCGCGCCGAGGCTGTAGCGGTTGATGCCGGCCAAGACCATATCAATGCCGCCCTTGGCACTTTCCGTCACGACATCACCGGTCGCATCCACGATATAGGTGTCGTTGCCGGCCCCACCCGCGAGCGTATCGTTGCCGGTGCCGCCATCCAGCGTGTCATTGCCCGCCCCGCCGGCCAATCGGTTGGCAAGCGCATTGCCGATGCCGATGAAGGCGGTGCTGCCCTTGTAGGTCAGGTTCTCGATATTGCTGCCAAGCTGATAGGTGAGCAGCGCCGTCTGGACCTCGTCGGTACCGGCCAGATTGGCCTCGCTGATCTGGTCGCCCTCATTATCCACGACATAGATGTCGTTGCCGGTGCCGCCCGCCATCATGTCGGCCCCAAGGCCGCCATTCAGCAGATCGTTGCCGGTGCCGCCGGACAAACTATCGTTCCCGGCCCCGCCATTCAGGGTGTCGTTGCCGGTATTGCCCCAGATTATATTGTCCAGGCCATTCCCGGTCGCAGTCATGCTGGCCACCCCAATGACCACCAGATTCTCGACATTGTCGGGCAGGGTATAGTTGACCTGGGCATAGACCGTGTCGATCCCGCCCTCTGCGGCCTCCACGATCCGGTCGTTACTGCTATCGACCTCATAATGATCATTATCGCCGCCGCCCCGCATCTCGTCGGCACCGACGCCACCGCGCAGCAGGTCGGAGCCGCCGCCGCCGATCAATGTATCGACCCCGGCCCCGCCGATCAGCAGATCGGCGCCGCTGCTACCCGTGATGCTGTCATTGCCGTTGCCGCCATCAACAGAGGTCGGCGTGTCGGCGCCGGCGGTCAGCGTGTCGGCGGCGACCGTGCTCTTCAACCCCTCGAACGCGCTGCGCAACCGGTAAATCACCACCTCGTTCGGGGCGGTGGCGGCCAGGGCGGCGGCAGAGATGGTGGTTTCCGCGATGGTGCCGCCGCGACCGCTATTGTCGATATGGGTCAGCGTGACGCCTTGGGTATCGCTGGCTATCGCTGTGACGATGAAGGTATGGTCGCTTTCGCCCCCGGTGGCCGACGGCGTCCAGTTCAGCCGCACCTGATCCCCGGCACGCAGACCGCTGATCCAATTGTCCGGCGGGGTGCCGACATAGGCGCCTGCAATCAACCAATTATCATTGATGGCCCGGGCATTGACCAGTTCATACCGCATCGCGGCCAGGGCGCTGCCCCGGGAATCGCCATCGACTACAAGGAAGGAATTATTCGGTCCGCCGGCGATGGTCGCGACCTCACGCGCGAAATCCATGTCGGCGGTAGTACCGACGGCCAATCCAATGTTGGAGCGTGCAATAGCCAGGATTTCAGCGGCACTCAGCTTGCCGGCCTGCGCGCTGGTCTTGACCATTTTCGTCTGCCAATCGGCCATCACGTCTCCGGCGCATGGCCCCCGCCATGCTGATCCTGTTCCATCCGGGCAATTATAGCAGAATTACTTAAAATACAAACTATCCCCCAAACGCGAAAACCCCCTTGATCGGTGACGATCAAGGGGGGGCTCAGCGGACTGGCCTTACTTTGCAGCGATGGTGACGGTGACGGTATCGGCGTAATCGCCGGCGATATACTGGTCAGAGGCGGGGACGGTGACCTTCAGGTCGGACTTCTTGCCGAACTGGGCGGTGGCGCGGTCGACGACCATGGCGGCGGTCAGGGCGGCGGCGGTGTTGTTGTCGTAGCTGACGGTATAGTTGATGGTGAAGTTACCGGACTTCAGCTTGCCGGCGTTCGCGGACGCCAGGGTGATCTTGTAGCCGGAGCCGGAATTGC
>CALRNG020000264.1:0-5787 GCA_943369495.1 Rhizobium sp. Q54 | reverse complement strand
TGGTGGGTTTGGCCCCCCCCCTGGCCGGTGCGCGTGGTGAGGGGCTGGAGCGCTTTGCCAAGGCCGGGTTGCCCAGCACCAGGGTGGAGGCGTGGAAATTCACCAATCTGCGCGGGCTGGACAAGCTGACCCTGGGTCCGGCGCCCGACGCGGCGACCGTGACGGTGGATGCCATCCCCACCGCCCTGGAGACGCCAAGCCCGCGTCTGGTGTTTGTGGCCGGACAGTACCGCGCCGACCTGTCGCGTGTGGGCGATCTGCCGGACGGCGTGATCCTCTCGTCCCTGACCGCTGAGGCGACGCCCGTGTTGGGCGATGGCCCGCTGCGCACGCTGAACAGCGCCCTGTCGTCCCAGGGGGCGGTCCTGCGCGTAGCCGCCGGTATCAAGCTGGCCAGCCCCGTGGAACTGGTCTTCATTGCCGCCACGGCGGGCGACAAGGCCGCCCTGTGGAACCCGCGCATTACCATCGACATTGCCGATGGGGCCGAGGCGACGGTGGTGGAACACCATGTCGGCGCCAATGCCGGCGCCTATGTCAGCAATATCGTGGCCGATGTCAGTGTGGGCGTCGCCGCCCGTCTGCATCATTACAAGCTTCAGGCCGAAGGTCTGGACGCCTGGCATCTGGCCAATATCGTGACTCATCTGGCCCAGGATGCCGTCTATGACACGTTCGTCCTGAATCTGGGCGCGCGCCTGGCCCGGCATGAGGCGCGACAGGTGCTGGACGGTACGGGCATCGCGGCGCGGGTGTCCGGCGCCTATGCCATCAGCGGCAATCAGGTCAGCGACATCACCACCCTGATCGACCATGCCAAGCCGCACTGCACCAGCCGTGAGGTGGTGAAGGGCGTGATCGACGGGTCGGCCCGCGCCGTGTTCCAGGGCAAGATCATCGTGCGCCCCGATGCGCAGAAGACCGACGGTTATCAGCTGAACCGCGCCCTGCTGCTGTCGGAACAGGCGGAGATCAATTCCAAGCCGGAACTGGAAATCTATGCCGACGATGTGAAGTGCAGCCATGGCGCCACGGCGGGTGAGCTGGACGAGGATCAGATGTTCTATCTGCGCGCCCGTGGCATCCCGCGTGATGCCGCCCGCGTGCTGCTGATCGGTGCCTTCCTGGACGAAGCGCTGGATGAGATCATCGACGAGACGGTGCGCGCCTATTTCCGGGCGCGGGCCGAAGCCTGGATGGGGGCGCGCTGAGCCGATGCCCGACAGCCTGTCCCGCCGCCCTGCCCTGACCCTGTACCGCCGCCACCCGGCGGATGGGGACGTCATGGCCTGGCTGCATGAACGGGCGATGGCGGCGGAACGCGCCGCCTTGGGCACCGACCGCCGCCCGCTGGGCCTGTTCATCCGTGACATGGATGGGGTGATCCAGGCGGGTGCCGTGGTCTGGCTCTATGGTCCTGACGCCTATATGCATGTGCTGTGGGTGGATGCACCCTGGCGCGGCAAGGGGCTGGGGGCGGCCCTGCTGGTCGCGGCGGAGAATGCCGCCGTCGCGGCGGGGGCCAACCGGCTGTATTTGTCGACCATGGGGTTCCAGGGGCCGGATTTCTATCCGCGCTATGGCTTTGAAAGCCAGGGTGTGTTTGCCGATTTCACCTGGGGCCATGACCGGCATTATTTCAGCAAGATGCCGCTGTCCACCGCGCCAGCAATGCTGCTGCCGGCCGGTCTGTATCTGCACCGGGCGGAATCGCCCGATCCGGCAGATGTGCAGGCCGTGGAAAACGGCCTGGACGCGCACTGGTACCTGACCATTCCTGATCCTTATACCGAACTGACGGTGGAGGCGGTGGATGCGGGTGGGGTGCGCGTGGCGGCGGGGCTGGCCGTTCTGGATGGTGCCTATCTCACGCTGGTCGATCTGGCCGTGGTCCCGCTCTGGCGCGGGCGCGGGGCGGGGCGGCAGGTGCTGATTGAGCTGGAACGGTTGGGCGCAGAGGCCGGGTGCCGCTGGGCCACGATCATGCCCATGGATTACCAGTGTCCCGGTTTCTTTCTGCACCACGGTTATACAAGCCAGATGCGGGTGGAGAATTACCTTCTGGGCCAGGGCCGCGATTGGTTGCGGCGGGCTATTGGGGATGCCAGTGGGGATGAATAATGTCTGATCTGTTGAACCCGACCCTGGGCAATGCCCCCTATGACGTCATGCGCGTGCGTCAGGATTTCCCGATCCTGACCCGGCTGGTGCATGAGAAAAAGGGCCGCGCCGGCAAGCCGCTGGTCTATCTGGACAATGGGGCCTCCGCGCAAAAGCCGCGCGCCGTGATCGACGCCATGTCGCACCTGCTGGAAAACGACTACGCCAACGTGCATCGCGGCGTGCATTTCCTGTCGCAGCGTTCGACCGACCTGTATGAGGCGACGCGCGACAAGGTCGCGAAATTTCTGAACGCGCCAAGCCGCGAAAACATCGTCTTCACCCGCAACGCGACAGAGGCGTTCAACCTGCTGGCCAATAGCTGGGGCGGGCGGTTCCTGTCGGCGGGTGACGCGGTCGTGATCTCCTGGATGGAACATCACGCCAATATCGTGCCCTGGCAGCTGCTGCGTGACCGGATCGGCATTACGATCAAGGTCGTGCCCGTGCTGGATGATGGCAGCCTGGACATGGCGGCCTATGAGGCGATGCTGACGCCCGAGGTGAAGCTGGTTTCCATCAGCCATGCCAGCAACGTCCTGGGTACCGTCAACCCGGCGGCCCGCATCGCCCGGCTGGCCCATGCCAAGGGCATCCTGGTTGCCTTTGACGGCAGCCAGGCCGCCGTGCATCAGCCCGTGGATGTGCAGGCCATCGACGCCGATTTCTATATCTTCACGGGCCATAAGCTCTATGGCCCCACCGGTATCGGCGTTCTGTATGGCCGCAAGGAGCTGCTGGACAAGATGCCCCCCTGGCAGGGCGGCGGCGACATGATCAGCACGGTCAGCTTCGAGAAGACCACCTACCGCGAGGCACCGTACCGGTTTGAGGCCGGGACGCCGGCCATCGTGGAAGGGGTTGGGCTGGGGGCCGCCATCGATTATGTCACGGCGCTGGGCATGGATGCCATTCAGGCGCATGAACAGCGCCTGCTGGCCTATGCCACGCACCGGCTGTCGGAGGTCGAGGGGCTACGTATCATCGGTACGGCCCCGGACAAGGCGGCCATCATCAGCTTCACCATGGATGGCATCCATCCCCACGATATCGGCACCCTGCTGGACCGTGGCGGGGTGGCGGTACGGGTGGGCCGGCATTGCGCCGAACCGCTGATGGACCGGTATGGGGTGGGGGCGACGGCGCGGGCCAGCTTCGGCCTCTATAATACAGAGGCCGAGGTTGATGCGCTGGTCGAAGCAGTGCAGGCCTGCAAAGCCTTTTTCGGATAAGGGCGGATAGCCATATGTTTGATGATCTGCGCGACCTTTACCAGGAAGTCATCCTGGACCATGGCAAGCACCCGCGGAATTTCGGCCGGCCCGCCGCCTTTAACCGCACGGCCCGGGGTGATAACCCCATGTGCGGGGACAAGATCGCCATCTATCTGACGGTGGGTGACGACGGCACCATCCAGGACCTGCATTTCGACGGTCGCGGTTGTGCCATCAGCCAGGCCAGTGCCAGCCTGATGACCGAGATCCTGCGCGGCAAGTCGATGAAGGAAGCCGAGGCCCTGTTCGGCTATTTCCACGACATGTGCACCAAGGACGAGGATGAGCAGGGCGATCACGGCACCCTGGATGAGGATGCCACGGACAAGCTGGCCGTCATGTCGGGCGTACGCGAATTCCCCATGCGGGTGAAATGCGCCACACTCGCCTGGCACACGATGAATGCCGCCCTGCATGGCGAGGCGACGACTTCCACCGAAAACGCGTCCTTCTGAGCGGACACCGATCATGAGCCACAGCCACCGCCCCATCGCCCCCGACATTTCCATGGGCAGCCCCGTGGATATTCCGGCGGATGAAAAGCTGCCCGCCGACGCGCCCCTGTATGACCGGGTGGTGGAGGCGTTGCGCACCGTCTATGACCCGGAAATTCCGGTGAATATCTATGAATTGGGGCTGATCTATCGCTGCGACGTCGATGCCGACGGCGATGTCGAGATCGACATGACCCTGACGGCACCCGCCTGCCCCGTGGCCGGTGAGATGCCGGGACAGGTGCAGCAGGTGGTGGCCCGCGTCGACGGTGTCGGCAGCGTGCATGTCGAACTGATCTGGGAACCCGCCTGGGACCCCAGCCGCATGAGCGACGATGCCCGCATCGCGCTGAACATGTTTTGAGGGTGAGGAGGAAATGATGGCCCGTGCATTGCCCAAGGCCCTGACCCTGACCGACGCTGCGGCTGAGCGCGTCAAGGAACTGATGTCCCGGTCGGAGAAGCCGTTGATCGGCCTGCGCGTCGGGGTAAAGACGCGCGGCTGTTCCGGCATGTCCTATTTCGTGGAATATGCCGAGGAGAAGAAGAAGTTCGAGGAAGTGGTGGAGGATAAGGGTGTGACCATCCTGATCGACCCCGCCGCCACCATGTTCCTGATCGGCAGCGAAATGGACTATGAAGAGGACAAGTTCCAGTCCGGCTTCACCTTCAAGAACCCCAATGAGAAGGCGCGGTGCGGGTGCGGGGAGAGTTTTTCGGTGTGACCCCGTTGCTTCGGGGATTAGGCTGATGCTAATCCGCGCTACGAATGGAGGGTCTTAATGAAGCCAATCCATAAAGGGGCCGTCTTGAGCGCCATGGCCTTGGCCGTGTTTGCCGCCCTGTTCCATTTCCTGCCCGACGGCGCTTACCAATTGCCCCTGTTCGTCGGCGCCATCGCTGCTTTTTGCTTCGCCTTCAACTATTTCCTGCGCCGTTCGTGATCCTTCCCCCCACCCTCTCCGCCGCCGCCGTCACCGTCCTGACCACGGAGGACGCGCTGGAAAAGGCCCGCCTGACCCGCACCTTCGCCGCCGCTTGGCGCGAGGGCGCCATCACCGA
Source organism: Rhizobium sp. Q54 (assembly GCA_943369495.1). Lineage (GTDB taxonomy): Bacteria > Pseudomonadota > Alphaproteobacteria > Azospirillales > Azospirillaceae > Niveispirillum. Next base: position 797 of record CALRNG020000264.1, on the reverse strand, counting down.
GCTGGGCCGCGCCACCCCACCGGCCCGGCCTGCGCGGCCCGCAAAGCCGGCACTGTGCCACCCCAAAGACATGCCCAAGCGTGGCAAGGGACAGTCGGTCGCCAACCGCATCGCGCTGCTGCATGCCATCGCCCATATCGAACTGAACGCCATTGATCTGGCCTGGGACATTCTGGCCCGGTTTCAGCATCTGCCCGACGGCACGCCCCTGCCCATCACCTTCCACACCGACTGGCTGCGTGTCGCGGATGAGGAGGCATTGCATTTCACTCTGGTGGCCGACCGTCTGGCCAGCTTAGGCGCGGCTTACGGCGACCTGCCGGCCCATGATGGCTTGTGGCAGGCGTCAGAAACGACGGCGCATGATCTGGCCGCCCGGCTAGCCGTTGTGCCCATGGTGCTGGAGGCGCGCGGCCTGGACGTCACGCCGGCCATTATCGACAGCCTGACCAGGGCCGGCGATCAGGAGAGCGTGGCGGTGCTGCACATCATCCTGCGCGACGAGGTGGGCCATGTCGCCACGGGCCGCCGCTGGTTCCAGGTGGCGGCGCAAAGCATGGGGCAGGAGGCCGGCCCCTGGTGGCAGCATCTGGTCCGCACCCATTTCAAGGGCGAGCTGAAACGCCCCTTCAACGGTCTGTCGCGCGATCTGGCCGGCCTGCCATCGGATTGGTACGAGCCATTGGCGGCGAATTAGTCCCACCCTGTTGTCTTTGAACTGTGTTCATCCAGCCGATTCTGTGACATTGTGCATCGCAGGGTGGTTGATCAGGGGCGGACAACGATGCGGGTGATGC
>CALRNG020000263.1:0-5800 GCA_943369495.1 Rhizobium sp. Q54 | reverse complement strand
CGCCCTGCCCTGCTGATCATCGATTTCGTGAATGCCTATCTGGACCCGACCTGCCCGCTCTATGCCGGGGTGGAGAAGGTCCGGGGTCAGGCAGAAACCCTGCTGCTGGCCGCCCGCGCCGCCCGCTTGCCCGTTCTGCACACCAATGTCGCCTATACGCCGGGCGGGATCGACGGCGGCGTGTTCTTCCGCAAGGTCAAGGCGCTGTCCAGCTTTGAACGCGGGCTGCATCCGCATTGGGCCGCCTTCGCCCCCGGGCTGGAACCGGCGGCGGGCGAACCGGTGATCACCAAGCAATATGCCAGCGCCTTTTTCGGCACCTCGCTGGCCTCCACCCTGGCTTCCAGCGGGATCGACACGCTGCTGATCGCAGGATTGTCAACATCGGGCTGTGTGCGCGCGTCGGCACTGGATGCCTGTCAGCACGGGTTCATCCCCCTGGTGGTGCGCGACGCTGTGGGGGATCGTGATGCCCGTGTGCATGAGGCGAACCTGTTCGACCTCCATGCCAAATATGCCGACGTCATCAGCCTGGAAGAGGCCGTCACTCGCCTTGGAGCCATCGCCACATAACCTGTGGAAGGACCCTGGGGTCCTTCCACAGGATGCGCCTCAACCCGGCATATGGCCATCACTGTTGGCCAGATACCAGCGGGCCAATTCCTCGCGCGTGGGCCACCAGACATCGTCCAGGCTCTTGGCATATTCCAGGAACTCCCGCAGACCCCGGATGCGATAGGCGCGGCCCGTGACATGCGGGTGCAGGCCCACATTCATCAACCGTGCCGTCTTCGCCCCTTCCTGACGCAGGACAGACAATTCCTCGATCAGCGTGTCGCGGAAGGCGTCGGTGGTCAGGTTACGCCGGGTCAGCAGCGTGAAATCATTGATTTCGTTTGAATAAGGCACCGACACCAGCGGCCCGTTCTCCGTGCGCAACGGATAGGGCTGATCATCATTCATGATGTCGCAATAGAACAGGAAGCCCTGTTCGGCCAGGATGCCCGCCGTGTTCAAGGTCCCGCGCAGCGATGATGACAGCCAGCCCAGCGGCCGGCGGCCCACATGCCGCTCATACATCTCGATCGACCGCAGGATGATGTCACGTTCCTTAGCCGGGTCCTTGGCAAAGTTGGTCAGCAGCTCACCCTGTTCGTAATTGTGGGCCAGCAATTCCCAGCCACGCTCCAGGCAGGCATCGACCATGGCCTTGCGCCGTTCAAAGGTCACGGCGTTGGTGGTGCAGCTTGCCTTGACGCCCATTTCATCGAACAGGTCGTACAGCCGCCAGATGCCCACCCGCTGCCCATATTCACGCCAGGTGAAATTGGGGAAGTCGGGTGTGTCGCCGGGCAGCACGTCCGGCAGAATGGCGGGACCGCCCGCGTAATAGGGCTTGTCCGTATCCTTCGTCAGATCCCAGGTTTCCAGGTTGAAGGTCAGGATCAGCGCGACCTTCTTACCGTCGGGCCAGCGCAGGGGGCCCCGCTTGGGCAGCGGCACATAGTCATAGGACAACATGGATCAGAATTCCTCCAGCAGACGGCCAAAGCCGTAGACCTTGTCCTGAATGCCGTTGGCGCGCAGCGCATGCCAGTAGGTGGCGGTGTTGATCGCGATCACCGGCTTGCCCAGCCACATTTCGGCGGCCGCCGCCAGCTTGACCATCGACAGGTTGGTGCCGACCTGCAGGATCGCATCGACATCATCGCCATCCAGTTGTTTGAGCACTTCACGCAGCCGATCGGTTCCGACGCGCGCGATGGAGGTCCAGGATGGGCATTGCAGCGGGACATCGCGCACCGTCTCATACCCGTAGTCGGACAAGAAGTTACGCACATGTTCATTGGCCACCGGGTAATAGGGCGACACGAAGGCCACCTTCTTCACCCCACCATAGGCCGCGATGGCAGCGGCCAGCGATTCCGACCCGGTGGAAAGATAAAGGCCGCTGATTTCCCGGATCTGGCGGCGGAACCTGGCCGCCCCCTCCGCCCCGCCATAGAAGGTGATGGCCGACATGCCCATGACCAGATAGTCCGGGTTGCAGGTCATCACGGCCTTCACGGCATCGACCGTATTGTCGGCAATGGCCTGGGTGCCGGCCAGGAAGGTTTCGTTGCTGATGGCCTGGGCGTTCGAAACGATGATCCGGCTGTAATGATTGGTCACGCCGGCCGGGCGCATATCGTCATAGTCAGGCTGCACGGTAGTGTTCGTGCTGGGTCCCAGCACGCCGAACAGTTTGCGCCAGCCGCGGCTGTCTTTGCCTTCATCCTGCATGTGTCGTGTCCCCTTGTCTTTGGGTCCGGTCAATCAATGGCGGCGGCGTCGGCCAGGCTCTGGAACATGGCCTGACGCAGCAGGAACTGCCGGCGCCTGTCCGGATCGTTGCGGATGGCCAGCATCTCGTCGCGGCGCTTTTCCTGCGCCGATGCGTGACCTTCCTTCATCATTTCCATGGTCTGGATGGTCTGGGCCTGCACGAAGCTGCGGGCGGCCCCCCGGCGCTGACGGCTGAACTGGTCCAGGGTGCCCTGGTCTTCGCCCTTCTTGATGACGGCCGTCAGGCGCTGGCACAGGTTGAAGGCATCATGGATGCCGCTATTCATGCCAAACCCGCCCAGCGGATTGTTGAGATGCGCGCTGTCGCCCACCAGGAAGGCCCGGCCTTGCCGGAAACTGTCCGCCACGCGCTGATGCATGCGGTAGATGGTGCGGTGATGGGTCTTGATACCGGTCTTGCCGATCAGGCGCTGAAACACGCGGTCGCGGTTTTCGTCCGACACCAGATCGGCATCGGCGCTGTCCGCCGTAGCCGGCAGCAGGATGCGCCAGACCGACGGCACCCGCAGCAGGACCAGCCATTCCTCTGGATCGGCGACATAGTTCACATGCGCCAGGTTCGGGAAATAATCCTCCAGCGGCTCCGCCGTGGACAAGCACAGGAACTTCTCCGGATAGGTGAAACCTTCAAACCCGATGCCCAGCCACTTACGAACTGCGGAATTGGCGCCATCGGCCCCGATCAGCCAGTCGGCCCGCACTTTCTCAATAGCGAATGGCGTTTCATAGGCCAGGTCCACGCCCGTCTCGTCCTGGTTCACAGAGACCAGACGGCTGCCGAACTTCACTGTCGCCTTGGGATGGGCTTCCAGCTTTTCCGCCAACGCGCGGGCCAGATGGTACTGTTCGCACTGCAGACGGTATGGATAGCGGGTGGTGCCCTCTAACTCGCCCAGGTCGAATTCCACGATCTGGCCCGTGCGGCGGTCACGGTAATGATAGATCGGCGCCTTCAACCCCTTGTCCAGCAAGAAGGGCGTGATCTCCAACTCATCCAGCATTTCGAGCGTGGGCGGATGGAAGGTGGAGGCGCGCAGGTCCTGGGCGCAGTCGGCACCGGCCTCCAGCACCAGCACATCAATACCCTGGCGGGCCAGATAATAGGCCGCAACCGTGCCAACCGGGCCGGCGCCGGCGATCACCACCTGCGTTCGGATCATGGGAAATGCCTTTCTGTTTATGCGGGTGGGGATGTCAGTTCGTGGCTTTTTGCAGGTAGGCGATCAGAGCATCCCGGTCGGCCTTGTCCGGCAGACCGATGAAGGCCATGGTCGTGCCGCCGACCAGCGTGGTCGGGTGGGTCAGCCAGACATCCAGCGTTTTCTCATCCCAGACGACACCGCTGCTGCGCAGGGCGTCGGAATATTTGAACCCTTCGACATGGCCTGCCGGCTTGCCCCAGAAACCATGGAGGTTGGGACCGACCTTGTTGGGCCTGCCCGCCGCCACCTCATGACAGGTGCGGCAGCGCAGGAACAGCCGTTCACCCTTGTCGGGTGCCGTCTGTGCCAGGGCAGCAGGAACATTGGATAGCAGCAGACCGGCCAGGATGGCTGAAAGGATGGCGCGCCCCGCAAGGCGGCGATGGTTCTTTCCCACAAATGCCATGGCTGTTCGTGCCTCCACGCACAACGATTATTTGGAACCGCTTCAATCGAATGGGGCGATCCGCATGCTGGTATTTGGATGCATGCCGAATGGCCCGTCGATACACGGGTCCCGATCTGGCCACAGGGTGGATAAACGATCCGCCTGTCCTGTCAGGCGCACGCATTCATGCCTATGGTCACACTGCGACCGGCGGTTTTCCGCAGCGCGAGCACTGAGTTCCCGAAAACTGACCGCGGCGCCGATCCTTCGACACCGCGGTCTTTTTCGTTCAGGATCAACAAATAACGGGAAGGTCTGGCATGCGGCACGCGTCTTTCTGGTTGACCACCCTTCTGGCCCTGGCCACGTCCGGCGCAGCAATGGCGCATACAGACGCCGACGCGATCTATGCGCAACGTCTGGCCATCCTGGCCGCCGGCGGCCCGATGGAAACGCTGTATCAGCCGCGTGAACCGGTCGCCGGTGCGCCAACCGCCCTGCCCGCCGCCCAGCCGGGCCGGACCAGCATCAAGCCCGACGCGCTGACCGCCGCCCGCGCCTATGCGGAGGCCAGCGGCGCCCAGGCCTTCATCGTCTGGCACGATGGCAAGGTACAGGACGAAACCTATTTCGCGGGCACCAAGGCCGATACGCCCCTGGCCTCCAAATCCCTGTCCAAGCCGATGACGGCCATGGTGGTGGGCCGGGCCATCGCGCTGGGCAAGATCAAATCGCTGGACCAGAGCGTTTCCGACTTCATCACCGAATGGAAGGGCACACCGAAGGCGGCGATGCGGATACGCCACCTGCTGGATATGCGCACAGGCTTCCTGGAACAGGGGTTCAATGCCGATCCCAACCATCCCTGGAACCAGGCCTATCTGTCGGTCGATCACGGCACCTACATCGTCAAGGATTATCCCCTGACCGACGCGCCGGGCACACGCTACGGCTATTCCAATGCCACGTCGGAACTGATCGCCCTGGTCATAGAGCGGGCGACGGGCCGGCGTTATGCGGAGTTTGTGGGCAGCGAATTGCTGATCCCGACCGGGGCGCCGGGCGGTGAGGTCTGGGTGAACCGGCCGGGTGGGCTGGCCCATTCCGGCTGCTGCATGATGCTGCCGGCCCGCGCCTGGCTGCATCTGGCCAAGCTGCTGCTGGATGATGGGGTGGTCGGGGGCAAGCGGCTGCTGCCCAAGGGCTATGTTGAGGAGATGGCCACGGCTACCGCGCAGAACCGGCATTACGGCCTGGGCCTGTGGGTGGCCGGCCCCTATGTCGAACGCCGCGGCTTCGGTGCGCCGGGCGCACCGGGGCCCAAGGTGCTGCATTCCGAACCCTATCTGGACAAGGACCTGTTCCTGTTCGACGGCAATGGCAACCAGACGGTTTTTGTCTCCCGCAAAACCGGCCTGATCGTGCTGCGCATGGGGCCGAACCCGCCGAAGAATGTGGACTGGGACAATGCCTATCTGCCCAACATTCTGCTGCGCGGGCTGGTGACACCCGTGACGCTGGTCGCGCAGGGGAAGTGACCCGTCACTTCTGATTCTGCACCGCCGCCTGGGTCAGTTCGGCACTGATCATGTCGGCGGTGCCGTTCAGATCGTCCAGATACCGGTCCAGCGCCGCCTCCGGTTTCATGGCCGAGGCGAAGAAGATCATGGTCATCGCCGCCTTGAAATGCTCGCCCAGGAAGATCGGAACGGCGATGGAGGCGGTCTTGCCCGGCGTCAGATTATGGTGATTGCGGCCCTGGACGGCGTAACCTTGCGCCCGGATACGCTCCACATTCAGGCCGGCGCGCGCGGCCTTCAGATATTCCGGGTCCACCTCCTGCGACACCTTCATCCAGCGCAGC
>CALRNG020000262.1:0-5808 GCA_943369495.1 Rhizobium sp. Q54 | reverse complement strand
GTGCCGCCGACCCTGATCGCGGCGAAGGATGATCCGATGGTGCCATGCCGGGACTCCCGCCATGCGTCTGAACAAGCCCGTGGCGCACGCCTCATGCTGGTGGATCGCGGCGGCCACCTTTTGCATGAATGCCGTGCCGATCTGATCTGCGGTCTGGTGGCTGACGCCGTCGCCGCCCACCCCGCCAGCAGAGTGGACGCCGCATGAACATGATCCATCCCCGCCAGCGACCTGATGCGCAGGCTCCCGACCCGTCCCTGCCCCAGGCCGTCGTGATCGGTGCTGGTGTCGGTGGCCTGTCCGCCGGTGCGCTGCTGGCCGCGCGCGGCTATGGCGTGACCATCATCGATCCGCTGGATGCGCCCGGCGGCCGGGCTTATGCCCACAGGATGGACGGGTATGTTTTCGACGCCGGCCCGACGATTATCACCGCGCCCTGGATGTTCGAGGAACTGTGGAAGGATTGCGGGGGACGGCTCGCCGATGATGTGGAACTGCGGCCCTGCACCCCGTTCTACCGGATCCGGTTCGATGACGGGGCCTGGTTCGACTATTCCGGCGACCCGGCCGCCATGGAGGCAGAGGTCGCGCGGTTCGACCCCGCCGATGTGCGGGGTTACCGCAGCTTTATGGACGAAAGCCGCCGCATTTATGAGGTGGCGTTTGAACAGCTGGCCGACCAGCCGTTTCACAGCCTGACCTTTACTGCCCGCACGTTGATGTCGCTGGCACGGCTGGGTGGTTACCGCTCCGTCCATTCGGTGGTATCAAAGCATTTCCGTAACGACCGGCTGCGCACCATCTTTTCGTTCCATCCGCTGCTGATCGGCGGCAACCCCTATTCCGCCACCTCCTTTTATTGTCTGATCGCGCATCTGGAGAGCCGGTATGGCGTGCATTATGCCATGGGGGGCACCAATGCCCTGGTCCATGGCATTGCCAATCTGGTCCGCCGCAATGGCGGCGTCATCCGTCTGGGCGAAACGGTTGAGACCATCCTGACCGAAGGGCGGCGGGCCACCGGCGTGCGGCTGGCCAGCGGGGAGACGATTCCGGCGGATATCGTCATTTCAAATGGCGACCCCGCCACCACCTATGGAAAGCTGCTGCGCCACCATCCAAGGCGGCGCTGGACCGATGGCAAGATCGCCCGGGGCGATTATTCCATGGGGCTGTTCGTCTGGTATTTCGGTACCAATCGCCGATATGACGATGTCTATCACCACACGATGCTGTTCGGACCCCGGTATCGCGGTCTGCTGGACGATATCTTCCGCCGCAAGCACCTGTCTGACGATTTCAGCTTGTATCTGCACCGGCCCAGCGCCGTGGACCCCGGTGTGGCGCCGGAAGGTTGCGACGCGTTTTATGTGTTGAGCCCCGTTCCCCATCTGGGCGGGGATGTCGACTGGCAGGTGATGGCGGAAACCTATCGTCAGCGGATCGCAGCGCATCTGTCACGCACCATCCTGCCCGACCTAGAGCGCCATATCACCGTTTCCCATATGGCAACACCGCTGGATTTCCGCGACCGTCTGCTGTCCTGGCAAGGGGCCGCGTTTGCGTTGGAGCCGAAGCTGCTGCAAAGCGCCTGGTTCCGGCCCCATAACCGCAGCGAGGAGTTGGACAACCTGTTCCTGTGCGGGGCGGGCACCCATCCGGGCGCTGGCCTGCCGGGTGTCCTGTCATCCGCCCGCATTGTCGCCGGTCTGGTACCAGAACCGGGCGCGTTCGCCAGGGGGAGTACCCGGTGATGATGGAGCATATGGCGGCAGGTACCGGGGAACAGGCCGACGGTAACCGTATGGCGCGGCCCCTGTTGGGCCGGTCCCTCCAACAGAATTACGGGTTCAGCGGCGATAGGGTCGATCTGAACATCTGTACCGCCTCCATCCGGCGCGGGTCGAAGTCCTTCCACATCGCCTCCCTTCTGCTGCCCCGGCACACAAGGCAGGCGGCACACGCGCTCTATGCATTCTGTCGGCATTCCGATGATCTGATCGACGATCAGGCGCGGCGGCCTGATGCGCTGGACCGGCTGCGCTATCGGCTGGACCGGCTTTATGACGGGGTGCCGTGCGATTATGCCTGCGACCGCGCCTTTGCCCGGATCGTGCATAATCACGCCATCGCCAAATCCATCCCGCTGGCCCTTCTCGACGGGTTCGCGATGGATATGGAGAGCCGGCGGTTCGAAACGATTGGCGACGTGAAGGATTATGCCGCGCGAGTCGCCTCCACCGTCGGCCTGATGATGTCGCTGGTCATGGGCGAGGGCAATGTCTGCACCTTGGCGCGGGCTGCCGACCTGGGGCTGGCCATGCAATTGACCAACATCGCCCGCGATGTGGGGGAGGATGCGCGCCATGGCCGGCTGTATCTGCCGCTGGACTGGCTGCGGGAGGCCGGGATTGATGCCGACGCCTTCCTGGCCGACCCGCGTTTCACGCCCGCACTGGGTCAGGTGGTGCAGCGTCTGCTGACCACAGCCGACCATCATTATCAGTTGGGTCATGCCGGGATCGCGCGGCTTCCCGCTGATTGCCGCCATGCCATCCGCACGGCCGCCCTGACCTATCAGGATATTGGCCGCAGCATCGCGCGCAACGGCTTTGACAGCATCAACCAACGCGCCCGCACCACCCTTCCCCGCAAGCTGACCTTGGTGATGCGGGCGATGCGGCCCACCTGGCTGCCGGCTGACATCGCCGGCATGGCACACACCAAGCCGGCCGATCCCGCCGTGCTGACAATGGTGACGGAAGCAGCGGAAACCTTTCAGAAAGCCCGATCGGCGACGCAACGCCGCCAGCATACCGCCAGCCTGGACAATGTGGCGTCGATCATGCTGCGTCTGCAATTGCAAAGCCGCGAAGAGAGGCGGGTCCAACGACAGGAACGGTGGCAGAAAGCGGGGCGCATTGCTTGAGGAATATTTCGGCCTGATCGAAGCAGGTTTCGTCTTTGCCCTGGCTGTCGGATTCTATATCTGGCAACGGCTGGATCTGCGCCGCTATGAGCAGCAGGACCGGGAGAAGAAAAAGACGGGCGACGAGCCGACATCGCATCAGTGACGGCGCCGCGGCATGCGGAACGGCAGCATCAGCCGCACCAGCGGATGCGACAGCCGCCGGCAATCCAGCGTTTCCTGCATCATCTCAAACCGCCGACCAACTAACGCGGTTTCCACCCGCGCGCGGCAATAGAAGGGTGAATCCTCCAGCCGATCCAGCAATCGCGGACGGGTGCCAGGGTCGCAGGCGATACCGGCACGAACACCCCAGAAACCACGCGGCAAGGCTTGCCGCTCGGGCATGTCCAGACGCTGCGGCCCATGCTGCCGGTCATAGCGCAGGGCCAGACGACGGCGCATTCCCTGGCGCAGAATTGCGTCATAGAGGATCACGGTGTCGCCATCGGCCCCTTCATGGCCCCTGGCCCAGTCCCATCCGATAAAATCCTGCTCAAGGGGCCGATCCCCGTAGTTCATGTCATGATAGGCCCGCCCCTGCCAGCCGCCGCCGGGCAGCGCATTGCAGGTGATGGTGGCGGTGGCACGCGGCATGCGGGGCGACCAGACATGCCGGCCCGCCGGGTCCAGGTCGAACAGAAGGTCGCCGCCAATGTCGGGGGTCAGTTCCACCCGGCCCGATATTGGCTTCGGCCAAAGGCGCTGACCCGGCCAGGGCAGCGCCATTTCCGTAAAATCGATCAGCAGCCGATCCCCGCGCATCGACAGGCCGCTGGATCCGATCCGCAGATCATGCGTATCACGGCGAAGGCTGGCACTGCCGCGTTCGGTCATGCACCAGACATTGCCGCCGGGACCATACAGCGCGATGTTAAGCGCCACATGATTGTCCGGCCGCCCCCGTCCGGACCAGTGATAATAGGGTGAAAAGACAGAGCCGATGAAGGCGATGATGGTCAGCGCGTAGTGTCCGCAATCGCTGACCGCATCGACATACCACCAGTGATAGCCACCGGGCGGGACCGGCCGATCAAAGCCCGGTCCGCCATCAGCCTTTCTGCCGCAATCTTGCCCGACAGGGCCGCCATCGGCACCCCCGGCCCCGGATGCACGCTGCCCCCCGCCAGATACAGCCCCCGGATCGGACCCACCGCCGATGGCCGCCGGAAGGATGCCATCGCGCCATGCGACGCCATCCCGTACAAGGCGCCCCCCGTCCCCGGAAACAGCCGATGGAACCAGTCCGGTGTCGTCACTGACAGCGACCGCCGTTCGTATGTCAGCGTCAGCCCGTTCGCGGCGAGGCGGCGTTCCATCGAAGACAGGCATCGGTCGATCTCACTTTGCGTATAGGCATGGCTGTCGCCATCCGCCGGCATGTTCATCAGGCTGTAAAGCCGCTCCTCGACCGCTCCCGCCGGGAGGTGTCCCCCATCGGTCCGGTCCTGAGCGCAGAGATAAACAGTAGGGTCGGCGGGCGGGCGGCGGTGGCGTCGAATCGCATCGAATTCCGCTGCGTAATCATCGCTGAAGAATACGGTATGATGGGCCAGCGCAACCCCGTCGGATGTCGCCAGGCCGCAGGCGACCAGGGCCGATAAAGACCGTTCCGGCGACCGGCCCGGTCGCGCGGGCGCGCGGTTGATCATTGGGGCCAGGGCTGCAACATCGCCATTAAAGAGGACCGCGCCGGCGCGCAGATGCTTTTCCTGATCCGTCGTCACACCGGTAACGAACCGTCCAGACCGGTCCCGGTCAATGGAAACAACCCGTTCGCCAAATCGGAATTCCACGCCTGCTGCCTGTGCCAAACCTGTCAGGCATCGTGCCAGCGCGGCCATCCCCCCATCGACGATCCACACACCCGTCTGTTCGACATGCGCCACCAGCATCAAGGTGGCCGGCGCCAGGAAGGGGGATGACCCGCAATAGGTGGCATAGCGGCCAAATAGCTGCCGCAGCCGCGGATCGGCGAAATAACCCGACAGCGCCGACCAGAGGGTCGTGTAGGGCCGCAGGGCCATCAGAGCTGCTGGCCGGTGCAAGCCGATACGGGCCGACAGCGACAGCGGATTAGGCCGTGGCGCGTCAATGAAGCTGCGTTCCAGCAACTGGTAAATCCGCGCACTGTCCGCCGCGAAGCGGGCAAAACCCGCCGCCGCCGGGGCACCTGCGAAGTCGCCAATGGCGTCCTGCGTCCGGGCCGGGTCGGTGTAGAGATCAAGCCGCTGTCCCCCCTGCCAGTAATGCCGGGCCAGCAGGTCACACCGGGAAAGGCGTAGTTGCTTATCAAGCGTGGTGCCGAAACGGGCCAGCAGCTCGTCAAAGACCCATTTCATGGTCAGGACTGTCGGCCCGGCATCAAACAGTCGCCCACCGGCGGCGACCTGTCGCACCTTGCCCCCCGGTCCCGTCGCCGCATCGACCACCGTGACACGGTATCCGGCATGGGCCAGCACCAGGGCAGCCGCCAGACCGCCCATCCCGGCCCCCACGATCACAACGGCATCCTCTGTTTCGGCGCTCAGGCCCATTGCCTCTGGTCCGTTCCTCGTGGGTTGACTTTCCACATTCTTGTGTCAATTTAAGTTTACACATTTTGTCGTCTAGTTGAATTGACATTTATGTGCAGGGAGGTGGGTCCATGGAATTGCCGGAACGCATTGAAGCCGGATTGCAGCTTGCCCTGCGACTTGCGACCGCCAATGGCTGTCCGCCTCTGCTGGCCCGGGGGCTGCGTCATGCAGTGTTTCCTGGGGGCGCCCGCATCCGGCCCCGCCTGTGCCTAGCCGTCGCGACGGCTTGTGGCGACCGGGATCCGCAGGCGGCCAACGCCG
>CALRNG020000261.1:0-5812 GCA_943369495.1 Rhizobium sp. Q54 | reverse complement strand
ATTTTTTCGACATTGGCCAGCGTGGTGCGGGCGGCGGTCAGGTCGGAACGCAGGGCATTGATGGTGCCCGTCTGCTCCTCCAGCGCCGCCACGGCGCGTTCGGCCAGCGCACGATAGGCGCCGTCATCGGCCATCCTGGCCTTGGCCTGCACGGTTTTGCTGATCATGGTGACGGTAACGATCGATACGACCCCCACCACCATCCAGAATACTGCAAAGAGAAAGGTATCGTCCGCCATCATTAACCCCTGTTAGTCCCCTGTGGTGGCCGGCGCCGACAGGCTTTGCGTGACCCGGCGGACGCTGTCCGCCGTCAGGTCCAGGCGGAAAGCTGCCAGTTCCAGATAGTTCAAGGCCTTGCCATCGTCCGACAGCTCCAGCCGTGATGTCACCAGCCCCGCCTCTTGCAGCTTCTGCACATGCAGATGCAGCAAAGGCCGGCTGATCCCCAGATCGCGGGCCAGCTGGCTGATATAATGCCGCCCGCCATCCGCCAGCCGCGCCACGATGCGCAGCCGGTGGGGATTGGCCAGCGCCGACAGGGCCGTCAGGACCTGTTCCCCATCGCACGCCGTTCCGGCTATCTGAAGTTCGTATTTCATGTGTAAGATATTACTTACAGGTGAAAGGAAGTGTCAATAGGTATTTGCGGTCCGCCGCCTGTCATTTCCGGTCCGGTCCTGACAGGGGGCAGCCTTGCGGAGGTGCCTGTTGTCGGGAGAGGCTTGGTTGGTTAGGTTGCGGCGCATTCTCCGCCCCTGACCCGCAGGAAAATGCGCCATGGCCGCCGCCGCTTCCACCGCACCCGCCGCCCATCCCGACCGTGTCCTGATCCTGGATTTCGGATCGCAGGTGACGCAGCTGATCGCCCGCCGTGTGCGCGAGGCTGGCATTTACTGCGAGATCATTCCCTACAGCGCCGATGAGACCCGCATCCGCGCCTTCGCGCCCAAGGCCATCATCCTGTCGGGCGGCCCCGCCAGCGTGACGGAGGCGGGATCCCCTCGCGCCAATGACGTGGTCTGGACCCTGGGCGTGCCGGTGTTCGGCATCTGCTATGGCCAGCAGACCATGTGCGAGCAGCTGGGCGGCAAGGTGGAGCCGGGGGAGACCCGCGAGTTCGGCCGCGCCTTTGTGGACGTCAAGGATGATTGCGCCCTGTTTGAGGGCGTGTGGAGCATTGGCGCCCATGAACAGGTTTGGATGAGCCATGGCGACCGCGTGACGAAGCTGCCCGAGGGCTTCCGCATCGTCGCCACGTCGGACGGCGCCCCCTATGCCATCATCGCCGACGATGCCCGCCGCCTCTATGCCGTACAGTTCCACCCCGAAGTGGTGCACACGCCCCATGGCGACGCCCTGATCCGCAATTTCCTGTTCAAGGTGGCGGGTCTGAAGGGCGATTGGACCATGGCCGCCTTCCGGGCCGAGGCCGTGGCCCGCATCCGCGATCAGGTGGGCACGTCCAAGGTGATCTGCGGCCTGTCCGGCGGTGTCGACAGCTCCGTCGCCGCCGTGCTGATCCATGAGGCCATTGGCGCGCAGCTGACCTGTATCTTCGTCGATACCGGCCTGATGCGCACGGGTGAGGCCGAACAGGTGGTGACCCTGTTCCGCGATCATTACAATATCCCGCTGGTGCATGTGGACGCCGCCGACCTGTTTCTGGGGCAGTTGGAGGGCGTGTCCGACCCCGAACAGAAGCGCAAGATCATCGGCCGCCTGTTCATCGAAGTGTTCGATGGCGAGGCCGCCAAGATCGGCGGGGCGGAGTTCCTGGCCCAGGGCACGCTCTATCCCGACGTGATCGAGAGCGTATCCTTCACAGGCGGCCCCAGCGTCACCATCAAGTCGCACCATAATGTCGGCGGCCTGCCCGACCGCATGAAGCTGAAGCTGGTGGAGCCGCTGCGCGAGCTGTTCAAGGATGAGGTCCGCGCACTGGGCCGCGAGCTCGGCCTGCCGCACAGCTTCGTCGGCCGTCACCCGTTCCCGGGTCCGGGCCTGGCCATTCGCGTGCCGGGCGAGATCACGCGCGAAAAGCTGGAGATCCTGCGCAAGGCCGACAGCGTCTATCTGGACGAAATTCGCAAGTCCGGCCTGTATGATGAAATCTGGCAGGCCTTTGCCGTGCTGCTGCCGGTGCGCACCGTCGGCGTGATGGGCGATGGCCGCACCTATGACTATGCCTGCGCCCTGCGCGCCGTCACGTCGGTTGATGGCATGACAGCGGATTATTATCCGTTCGAACACAGCTTCCTGGGCCGCGTCGCCACCCGCATCATCAACGAGGTGCGGGGCATCAACCGCGTAACCTACGACATCACGTCCAAGCCGCCGGGCACGATTGAGTGGGAGTGATCCCGGATTTCAGGGAGTAGGTGCAGAGGCCCCGCCGGCAACCGGCGGGGCCTTTTCTTTGGCGTACCATGATTGACAGGTGATGATCGGGGATGATAGGGATTTAGGAATAAATACCAATCCCATGCCCGGCCGCCCTCGCGCGCCGGGCTTTTTCATGTCCACGTCACCCCACTGCCCCCCCCGTGCCGGATCATCCGATCCGAACACTGGCGCGCGCCTGCATGGAGACATCCAATGTCGAATCCCTTCAGCTTTACCAATGGCCTTCAGTCCCTTGTTGACGGCGTCAGCGACTGGTTCGGTGACGATGAGGAGGATGAAGCGGAACGCAAGCGCCGGCGGGCCGCTGCGGCGCCGGAGCCGGACGTTGAATTTCGTAGCCTGTTCGATGAACAACCGGTCGTGGACATGGTCACCAGCACCGGTTCCCGTGGCGTGGCCGAGGTGGTGCGACATCCCAGCCTGGTGGATGATGCCAGTGACCCAAGGTTCCCGGCCTTTCAGAAAGCCTGGCGTGATGGCAAGCCGGTGGAGGAACTGCTGGGCAATACGCCCTTTGGTCTGAAATCAAAGATCGCCGGCAATGGCGGCGACAATCGGCGCCCCGATGTGGCCAAGGTGCAGGTCCTGCTGAACAAGGCGGGCTTTCACGAGATACCCGAGGCGGAAGGACCGAACGGATATCACAGCACCATACTGGACCAGGATATCCGCCGCTTTCAACGCGCCAACAAGCTGAAGGTCGATGGCGCCCTTTCGCCCGGCGGCGAAACGATCCGCACCCTGGAACGAACCTTGTCGGCAAGACCAACGCGGGCTGCCCAAGCCGCTGACATGCCGACGCCAGACAAGGGTCAGCGTGAGGAGGATGGTGCTGCAGCCACCTCCCCGCATCCCTCTACGCCGCCCATTGATGGCACCGTCCCACCGCCGGTACTTCACCCGATTGGTCAGAAGGCGCGTTGGATCGCCGATTGGGAAAGCGAAGCACGTTTTGAAACTCTGGTTAAGCCCATCTTCGAGGAAGAGGGCGGATATGTAAATGATCCCGTTGATAAGGGTGGGGAAACCAATTTTGGAATCACTGCGGACACACTAGAAAGTTATCAGGCGCGATACGATAGAAAATTCGGCCCGAATAATCAGCCTATTTCGCCGAAAGAATTAAAGAATGAGCATGGAAAAGAGATTTATAGAAATGATTTCTTCTATGGTCAGCGCCTTCATCAGATCAAAAGTCCGGCCATTGCAACACTTATCTTGGATGCTGTCGTTCTGCAAGGGCCGCCACGGTCATGGAGGTTTATGCAGGAGGCATTGAATTCAATTGACGGAGAGAATGCACTGGTAGTAGACGGGGTGGGTGGTAGTAAGACAATTGATAAAATCAATAAGCTCCCGCCCAGCAAAATAGGAGAGCTTATAAAAAACTACACAAACATAAGGAGAAAAAGCGTATATGATACAGTCACTGGTAACCCTAATCAGAAGCGATTCGAAAGGGGTTGGATCAGCAGGTTGGATAGAGTCATGGAGAGGGCGCTGGGCTACGCCAATGAGCAGCCGACTGCTTAGGCCAGCAGCAATTGCGGTGACCCTTGCATTGCTTCCAGCAACAGCGTCGGCGCGCTACTGCACTGAGATGGCCGTTCACGATGCAAAGAATCTCCGGTCGGGCCTTGTAAAGAATGACGCTGGGCCGCGCTTATACTTCCAGCGTTCGGCGGCCCAATGTCCCGGCGGGGCGGATTGTAAGGCCACAGCCTATTTGGTGCCGGGTGACCGCGTGTTTCTGGCCGATGAGAAGGGTCCCTATGTCTGCGCGATGTTCCGCGGCAAGAAACGTGATACGGCGGGGTGGCTGCCGCGCGCTGGACTGGATATTGATGCCACGCCTGCGCCACCGGCCCGCCAGGATTGGTTGGGCCGGTGGCGCAGTGAGGAGAACCTGATCCTGGTAGACGCAAAGGAAGGCGGAAAGCTGTTCTTTCGAGGTATGGCCTTTACACCTCCCTATTACTTATCTGATTTTGACGTCGAGACCGTGCCGAAGGGCAATCAGGTCACCTATAAGTTCGCTGGATGTACCATCAAGTTGCGCTGGCTGGCGGGTTTCATCCTGGCTAACAACACCTCGGACTGTACCGGTACCGGCAACAGCTTCTACGGTATCTATATCCGCACCGCCCTGACCACCGATCCGGCGGATGAAACGTCGGAGGCGGCGGCGGGCAGGCGTTAAGGCGATGAGGGGTGTCAGCTTGGATTGGCGCTGTGTCCCCGCCTCTGCTAGCTTGGCCGCCGGTTGGGTTGAAGCACAGGGCAGGGGGGCATGGCGGCACCGATCAAGATGGCGGACATTGCCCGGATGGCGGGCGTGTCGGTTTCCACGGTTTCCCGCGCGCTGGCCGGCAGCGCCCTGGTGCCACAGGCCAAGCGCGAGGAGATCCTGGCGCTGGCGCAGGAGCAGGGCTATGTCATCAATGAACAGGCCCGCAACCTGCGCCTGAAGAAAACCCGCACCATCGGCGTTGTCATCCCGCTGGGCCATGAGGTGGGGCAGCTGATTTCCGACCCGTTCTTCATTGAGCTGCTGGGACGGCTGGCCGATGAGATCACGGCGCGGGATTACAATGTGCTGCTGACCAAGGTGGCGCGGCCGGCGCCGGGGTGGCAGGACCGGCTGATCCAGTCGCAGAAGGCCGATGGTCTGATCGTCATCGGGCAGAGCGACCAGCATGAGGCGTTGAACGCTGTTGCCCGCACCTATCTGCCGCTGGTGGTCTGGGGCGCGCATCTGCCCAGCCAGCTTTATTGTTCGGTCGGCTCGGACAATATCGGCGGCGCGCGGCTGGCGGTGGAGCATCTGGTGCGGCTGGGCCGGCGGCGCATCGCCTTTCTGGGCGTGCCGTCCCTGCCGGAGGTGGGGTTGCGCTATGATGGGTACCGCCGCGCCCTGGCCGCCGCCGGCATTGCCGAGGACCCGGCCCTGCTGGCGCCGGCGCATTTCACCGTCGATACCGCCTATGACACGGTGCGCGGCCTGATCGACAGCAAGGTGCCGTTCGATGCCATCTTCGCCGTGTCGGACGTGATCGCCATTGCCGCCATCAAGGCGCTGAACGCCGCCGGCCTGCGCGTGCCGGAAGATGTGGCCGTGGTCGGGTTCGACGATATTACCATCGCCGCCTATGTGAACCCGCCGCTGACCAGCGTGCGCCAGGACCTGGCGCGGGGTGCCAAGGTGATGATCGACCTGCTGTTCCGCCGGATGGAGGGGGAGAACACCCCCTCCGCCACCATGCCGGCGGAACTGGTCATCCGCAAATCCTGCGGGAGTTAGGTTTTACGTTCCTCACACGCCGGCGCGGCATCCGCCGCTTGGCTTCACGCCGCATGGGCGGCGCGGCGGCAGTCGCCGCCGGAGCTGTTTCCGGTCTGCCGTAAA